>NZ_JASJXB010000008.1:0-245286 GCF_035018885.1 Variovorax sp. LG9.2
AGCCGCGGCCGGTGCCAACGCCGAATGCGCCGGTTGGTGTAGTGGAGCCGCCGCCGCCTGCACAGCCGCCGGCTCCAGCCGCGCCGCCTTTGCCTCCCGCCCCCCCAGCGCAGCCGCCCGCACCGCCGGCGCCCAAGCTGGTCGAACTGAGCGCGGGCCAAGTGCAATGGATACGCAAGCCGTCGCCCGGCTATCCCGCGATGAGTAAAAAGCTCAACGAGAGTGGGACCGTGATCATCGCGGCCTACTTCAGCAGCAACGGTTCGGCCAAACGCGCAGAGATTGCGAAATCGAGCGGCTTTGAGCGGCTCGATCGTGCTGCCGCCGACGCCGTGTTGCGCTCACAAATCACCCCTATCGTTAGCGGCAACTCAGAGACAGTTTTTCTGTTCAATGCGCCAATCAGTTTTACCCTTTCCGAATAGCCTGGACCCCGAATGAACAATCAATTTGGCCTGATGAACCTCTGGAATCAGGGCGACATCGTCACCAAGGCCGTCGCCGTGATGCTGATCGGCATGTCGCTCGCATCCTGGATCGTCATCATCATCAAAACGGTCGACGTCATCAAATACAAGCGACTGGCAAAGCACTCATCGGATTTTTGGCACAGCGAAGATTTTGCGACGGCGTTGCAAAAACTCGGCAAGGACGACAGCAATCCGTTTCGCGCGCTGGCACTCGAGGGCCGTGAAGCCACTGCGCACCATCGCAACACCAAGGCGCATCTCCACGACACGCTCGATGTGAGCGACTGGGTCACGCGCAGCTTGCGCAATGGCATCGACGAGTTCACCGCACGCCTTCAAACCGGCTTGGCGATCCTTGCATCTGTGGGGTCCACGGCGCCTTTCATCGGCCTGTTCGGTACGGTCTGGGGCATCTACCACGCGTTGATGAGTATCAGCACGGCGGGCCAGGCCACCATCGACAAGGTCGCCGGGCCGATCGGCGAAGCGCTGATCATGACGGCGCTGGGCCTGGCGGTCGCCATCCCGGCCGTACTCGGCTACAACGCACTGGTACGCGGCAACAAGTTCGTGCTGACCAAGCTCAACAGCTTCGCGCATGACTTGCATGCCTACTTCGTGACCGGTGCACGCGTCCAGAGTGGCGGCAACGAAGCCATCGTCGTGCCGCTCAAGAAAGGCTGATCGACATGGCTTTCGGAACCCAAGATGAACCCGATGAAGTGATGAACGAGATCAATATGACGCCGCTGGTCGACGTCATGCTGGTGCTCCTCATCATCTTCATCATCACCGTGCCGGTAATGAAGCACGCCGTGGCCATCGATCTGCCTCGCGCCACGAGCGAGCCCGAGCAGAGCAAGCCGCAGAACATACTGTTCAGCGTGGCGGCCGATGGCACCTATTACTGGAACGAACAGAAGATAGAAGACAGCGAGTTGCCGGGTCGACTGAGCGCCGAAGCGGCCAAGGAGCCACAGCCGGAGTTGCATATCCGTGGCGACAAGGCAGTGCGCTACGAGCGAGTCGCCAAGGCGATGTCGGAAGCACGTGAAGCAGGTGTGCGAAAGATTGGCTTTATCACTGAGCCGGATCAGAAATGAAGCGCTTCGCAAGTCAATTTAGTTGATCGCCACGATTGACTTTGTATTTGAGAATAGTTATCATTTACTTATCGATTCAGAAGCAGGCCTCAGACGCGGTTTCGTTAGTCAGCCTCACCCGTGCAAAGGATTCATATGCCAACCCCAGCCAAGGCGTTTACCGTTTTGAACCATCCATCGCTCGACAACTCGGGGCGCGGCACAAGTCAGACGACAGCTTCCAGTCCAGCAGCAGGCCTGGTCGAAAGCGCAGAACTTCTTCGCGGCAACAAAACAGTCGGCATCCTGCACAACGGTTCGCTTTACCGGCTGCAGGCCACCAAACTCGGCAAGTTGATCCTCACTAAATAGTTAGGGACCGACACGCCACTGCGCAAGTTTCATCGTGGGGCGACTCAAGGAGATTCATCTCCGAAGGGTCGTTTTTTGCTAGCCAACGGTTCGCCGACCAGCCAAGCTTTTTTTCACGCTGAACGTTCATGAAAAACGCCGACTCAAGAGTCGGCGTTTTGCCTTTGTCAGCGAGCGGAACTCGACGCCTGGAGGATCAAAGCCCCAAGGCGGCGATCCCGGCCTTCGCGATTTGCGCATCTTCATTCGACTTCACGCCGCTCACGCCGACAGCGCCGATCACGATGCCGTCTTTCACGATCGGAACGCCACCTTCGAGCAAAGCATGGACGCCGGGCACAGTCAAAAATGCAGTGCGACCGCCGTTGATAACGTCTTCATACCCTTTGCTCTCACGACGGCCTAACGCGGCCGTGTGGGCCTTGGCTGGCCCGATGTGCGAGGAAAGGGCTGCGGCGCCGTCCATACGCTGAAGCCACAGCAAATGTCCGCCGTCATCGACGATGGCAATAGTCACGGCCCAGTTGTTTTTGAGCGCTTCGGACTCCGCTGCGGCGGCAATGACCTTGACGTCGGCGAGTTCGAGGAATGATTTGGTTTTCATGGTCAAAAGCAGGATGTGAAAGGCGAAAGCATAACGGCGAGAGCCCGCCAGCTCTTACATTCCGTAGCTCTACGCGAATGTAGATTTTTGTCTCGCAACGCTCTTGCAGCCCCCTAGAATGCGCCCACCTGCTGGCTAGCAGCAATCCAAGGAGTTTCAGCAATGAACGACCGCGTCAAGACCCTCGAAACCGCCGCCGGCCAAGGGCCATTCGGCCAGACCTTGCCACAAGCCGACCGACAGCGCGTATTGCGCAACACTTACTGGTTGCTTGCGCTCAGCCTCATTCCAACCGTGCTCGGCGCCTGGTTCGGCGTGGCCACTGGTATTACTGGCGCACTTACCGGAGGGCTCGGCTTGATGGTGTTCCTCGGCGGTGCGTTCGGCTTCATGTTCGCCATCGAGAAGACCAAGAATTCCGCCGCCGGCGTGCCGGTACTGCTCGGTTTCACCTTCTTCATGGGCCTGATGTTGTCGCGGCTTATCGCGATGGTTCTCGGCTACAAAAACGGGTCCGAACTCATCATGACGGCCTTCGGCGGGACCGCCGGTGTGTTCTTCGTGATGGCCTCGCTGGCCACCGTCATCAAGCGCGACCTGTCGGGCATGAGCAAGTTTTTGTTCGTCGGCGTACTGGCGCTGTTGATCGGTGGCGTCATCAACGTCTTCGTCGGTTCGACCACCGGCATGCTGGTGATGTCGGTCGCGGCCATCGGAATCTTCTCGGCCTACATGCTGTATGACCTGAAGCAGATCATCGACGGTGGAGAGACGAACTACATCACCGCGACGCTGGCGCTATATCTGGACCTGTTCAACGTCTTTCAGAGCTTGCTCGCACTGCTCGGGATCTTCGGCGGGGAACGCGACTGACAGCGATGTCGGATTACGCGCAACAGCACAAGACGACGCGCCAATAGCGCAATGAATGAAAAGGGCCTTCGAGCCCTTTTTTCATGCAAGTTCGAAAACCGCGATCGACTCCACATGTGCCGTATGCGGGAACATGTTGACCACGCCAGAAAACGTGCATCGGTAGCCCGCCTGATTCACCAGCAGCCCCGCATCGCGTGCCAAGGTCGACGGATTGCAGCTCACGTAGACGATGCGTTGCGGCGGCGCCCAGCCATCGGTACGCAGTTCGGGATTTTCGTGCAGTTCGACCATCGCCTTGGCCAGTGCGAACGCGCCTTCACGCGGTGGGTCGATCAGCCATTTGTCAGCCGCACCGTCGGCCACCAGCATGGCAGCAGTCATCTCGAACAGATCGCGCGCAACGAACTTCGTCGCTGACAACGCGCGGCGGCTGGCCGTCGCGGGTCGATTCGCCTCGAAGTTGGCTGTGGCACGCGCCACCAGCGTGTCGCTCCCTTCGATGCCCAGCACCTCGCGCGCCACACTGGCAAGCGGCAACGTGAAATTTCCAAGGCCGCAGAACCAGTCGATCACGCGTTCGGTCGGCTGCACATCGAGGAGACGCAAAGCACGCCCGACCAGCGACCGATTGATGTGCGGATTAACCTGCGTGAAGTCGGTCGGCTTAAAGGGCATCGTGATGCCGAACGCCGGCAGGTCGTAAGCCAGCGGCGTGCCGCCCTCTTCCAATAGCTTCACGGTGTCCGGGCCTTTGGCTTGCAACCACCATTGGACGCCGCGGTGCTCGCTCGCGAATGCCTTGAGCCGCTCGACGTCTGCGGCCGAGAGAACGTGAAGGTGTCGCAGCACCAGCGCGATCACGCCGAGACCACCATCAGGTGCATCGCCGCAGGCCAACTCGATCTGAGGACAGGTCTCGCGCGCGTCCATCGAACCGATCAAGGCACGCAGTGGCATCAGCATGTCGCTCACCTGCTTCGGCAGCACGGGGCATATCTTCATATCCGCCAGATACCGGCTTTTTCGCTCATGAAAGCCGATGAGCACCGTGCCTTTCTTGACCACATGGCGCACCGACAAGCGTGCGCGATAACGGTAATGCCAGGCCGGTCCTTCGAGCGGACGGAGCATGGTCTCGGGCTTGACCTTGCCGAGGTGCCAAAGGTTGTCTTCCAGTGCGCGCTGCTTGACCGCCACTTGGGCAACCGCGTCGAGATGCTGCATCTTGCAGCCGCCACAAGCGCCGGTGTGCATGCCGAAGTGTGGGCAGCCCGGCCGCACCCGCTGCGACGACTCGCGACGAATGGCCGTCACCGTGCCCTGCTCCCAATTGTTCTTGCGGCGGTGCACATTGAACTGCACTTCTTCGAAAGGCAGTGCGCCTTCGATGAACACCACGATGCCGTCGGCGCGGTGCGCCACGCCCTGAGCTTCGAGGTCGAGCGACTCGACGTTCAGCCACTCGGGCTCGGGATAAATCTTCGTCTTCTTTTCTTCAGTCTGTTCCGTCATGCCGCGATTGTCTCAGTGAGGCATGCACAAACCGGCCGGAGCACGCTTAACGAGATGGCAAATACCGCGCCGGATCGACCGGCTTGCCCTGACGCCGAATCTCGAAGTGCAGCTTGACGCGGTCGGCGTCGCTGTTGCCCATCTCGGCGATCTTCTGTCCCTTTTGCACCGACTGGTCTTCCTTGACGAGCAAGGTCTGGTTATGAGCGTAAGCCGTCAAATAGGTGTTGTTGTGCTTCAGGATGATGAGGTTGCCGTAGCCGCGCAGGCCGGCGCCGGCGTATACGACACGTCCGTCGGCAGCCGCGATGATGGGCTCGCCCACCTTGCCGCCGATGTCGAGTCCCTTGTTCTTGGCTTCATCGAAACCGGCGATCAGCGAGCCTTGCGCCGGCCAGATCCAGCCGACGTCTTCATCGCCCGATGCGGCCGCAGCAGGCGTCACGGAGGACGTGGTGACGGGCGGCTTCGTGGGCGTAGCCGCAGCGCTTGCCTGGCCCGTTGCCGCCGGCGTTGGGGCCGTTGCGGATCCGGCCGCAGGCGCGGGCCCACTGATCGTCGATTGCGGCACCACGGGGCGTGTAATGACGCCTGATGCGTCGGTGCTACTCGGTCCGCCCGCGACTGCAGTGCTGCCCGGCGGAATCACGCGGAGCACCTGCCCAACTTCGATCAAGTCCGGGTTGTCGAGGTTGTTCCACTTCGCGACGTCTTGCCAGCGCTGACCGGTGTCGGTCCCGATGCGACGAATGGTGTCGCCCGGCCGCACGGCGTAGTAGCCCGGCTTGCCGTAGTTCTCGATACCCGCCAGCGGCTTGCCATTGGCATCGGTGGTGACGAGCGGGCCGCCAGGCGTTGTGGGCGTTGCCGATGGCGCCTTGCTCATCGTGCCGCGGTCTTCGACCGGTGCGGGTCCGCGCGGTGCGGCACAACCCGCGATCACGAGCGACAAGACCAGCGCAATGCCGGTAACCCAGCTCCGACTTCCAATACCCTGCATGTGTTCTTCCTTAAGCGATTCCGGATTTTAGGGGGACAAAGTTAACCGCCTCGAGAACGCGGCGCTCGATCCCCCGAGCCGTCTTGTCGATGACAACAAGGGCTTGACCTCCGCCCGCAGATTGCGTCGGCGCGACGATGCGGCCACCCACCGCGAGCTGTGCGATCCATGCCTCGGGCACGGCCTCGCCACCAGCCGCGGCGATGATCCCGGCATAGGGCGCGCCCCTGGCATATCCAACCATGCCGTCACCGAACAGCAAGTGCACTGTCGCGAGCCTGAAGTGCCGCAGATTGGTCCTCGCCTTCTCATGCAGACCGCGAAGCCGTTCGATGCTGTAGACCTCGATCGCGACGTGGCTCAGCACGGTCGCCTGGTAGCCGCAGCCGGTGCCGATTTCAAGCACACGGCCCAGCTTGTCGTTCGGCTTGCCGACCAGCGCCGGGGCACCGAGGAGCAGTTCGATCATTCGCGCCACGACGTTGGGCTTCGAAATGGTTTGGCCCAGCCCGATCGGCAAGCTGGTGTCTTCATACGCCTGGTTGACCAGCGCGCTGTCGACAAAGCGATGTCGCTCGACCGTACCCATGGCACGCAGCACCCGCGTATCGGCAATGCCCTGTGCAGCGAGCCGCTGCACCATGCGCGCCCTGATGGCATCTGAAGCCATCGACGGCGTGGCCGTGATTGTGGGTACCGTCGGCCTTGACGGTGCCGCAGGCAAGCGCCCGCGCGTGGCTGCGGCGGCGGTCGGCGTGAGCCGCACCGGAAAACTGGGGCGCTGCGTGGCCACGTGCGCGCTTCAGGCGTCCGCCGCGCTCAAACGCGATACAGAGTCGCGCCAGGCACCGAGTTCGGCATGGTCGGTCAGGTCTATTTGCAACGGCGTGAGCGCCACATGCCCTGCCGCAGTCGCATGAAAGTCGGTGCCCTCACCACTGTCTTTTGCACCACCTGCGCCGGCGATCCAATACATCGTTTCGCCACGCGGGCTGTCTTGAGTGATGACTTTTTCTGCCGAGTGACGTCGGCCCAAACGACACACCTTGAGCGGCTTGATTTCGTCGAGCGGCCGGTTCGGAATGTTGACGTTGAGCAAGAACGCGCCACCGTCGAGCATGCGTTCGCGCTCGATGCGTTGCACCAGCAAGCGGGCGATCTGTGCCGCTGCATCGATGTGTGCCCAGCCTTTTTCGATCTGCGAGAACGCTATCGCGGGAATGCCGAAGAGATAGGCTTCCATGGCCGCGCCGACGGTACCTGAATAGATCGTGTCGTCACCCATGTTGGCACCGTTGTTGATGCCGGAGACGACGAGGTCGGGCCTGTAATCCAGCAGTCCCTTCAGCGCGATGTGGACGCAATCGGCCGGCGTGCCGGTGACATAGCGAAAGCCGTTGTGCGCGTCGCGCACGTAGAGCGGCGCTGCGAGCGTGAGCGCGTTCGACTTCGCGCTGTTGTTGTGTTCGGGTGCGACGACTTCGACATCTGCGATGTCCTTGAGCGCGGCGTGCAATGCAACGATGCCCGGCGCCTGGAAGCCGTCGTCGTTGGAAATGAGTATTTTCATGACGTCGGAGAGTACGCTTTATTGTAAGTGGCGGCTGCGTCACGGCAGGGACAACGGCACTCCAACACGCCGCCTATCATCGCCCGCATTTGCCCCACCGATCCCCCGGACCTCAGGAGACACAACATGCATGCATGGCTTTGCGAAAACCCTATCGGCGTCGATGCGCTGACATGGAAAGAACTGCCGACGACGCCGCCCGGCCCCGGGCAGGTCCTGATAGAGATCAAGGCCGCCAGCCTGAATTTCCCCGATCTGCTGATCGTGCAGAACAAATACCAGATGAAGCCGCCGCTCCCATTTGTCCCCGGCTCCGAATACGCGGGCATAGTTCAGGCGGTGGGCGAAGGCGTCACGCATCTGAAGGTCGGCCAAAACGTGGCATGCCTGTCGGGCACCGGCGGCTTCGGCACGCACACCCTGGCACCTGCAGCGCTGTGCATGCCGCTGCCAGATGGATTCGGCTATGTCGACGCAGCGGCATTCATCATGATTTACGCCACCTCTTGGCACGCTCTGATAGATCGTGCGCAATTGAAGGCTGGCGAGACGGTGCTGGTGCTTGGTGCGGCTGGTGGTGTCGGCACCGCGGCCATTCAAATTGCCAAAGCTACGGGCGCCAAAGTGATTGCGGCCGCATCGACGGATGAGAAATGCGCGCTTTGCAAATCGATCGGCGCCGATGCGACGATCAACTACACCACGCACGCATTGCCCGGCGGCTTTCGCGATGCCGTTAAGACGGCCACCGAGGGCAAAGGCCCCGACGTTATTTACGATCCGGTCGGCGGCGATTTCGCCGAGCCCGCATTTCGATCGATCGCGTGGCGCGGTCGTTATCTGGTTGTCGGTTTTGCGTCTGGTCCGATCCCATCGTTGCCATTGAATTTGATGCTGCTCAAAGGTGCATCGTTGGTCGGCGTGTTCTGGGGCGATTTCGCCAAACGGGAGCCCAAAGCCAATGCTCAGATGATGGCCGAATTGGCGCAGTGGTACGGCGCGGGCAAGATCAAACCGGTTATCGACAGCACGATGCCGATGTCAGAACTCAAAGCCGCCTACGCGCACATGGGCTCACGTGGCGTCAAAGGCAAACTGGTGATGGTTAACTGATATGCCGGCGACGCCGTTCACGCGGCGCTGCAATAGCGACGGCCCTATAGTCTTTCGGCAATACCGCTGCGCCGCAGCATCGGCTGAAACCGTCCACCCATGAAAAAGCCCGCTGAAGCGGGCTTTTTATTACTTAACCGATTCCTCGGGTGAAGCGTCAGATCTCGAAATCCGAAAGCGATTTTCCGGCGGCCAGCGCTTCAGTCACCCAACGCGGCTTGCGCCCTCTTCCGCCCGACCATGTTTCACCGGCCGGGCCCCTGTATTTGGCAACGCCTTTAGCGGCAGGTACGACGTTCGGCCGTTTAGCCGGGCCACGCCCAGTCAGCTTTAGGTCAGCCGCCGAGATTCCGTATTCAGCGATCTTCTTGCGCAGCTCTTCGACAACGCCTGCACGTTCATGATTTCGCAGTTCTTCTGCTTGCTTGCGCAATTGGGCGATCTGTTCATCATGCTTCTGAATCTGAGAATTGAGATCGGCGAGGGTGGAAGCCATCAGAATATTCCTTGGATTGAATGAGTCAAGGCGAAAATTCTAATTCAATTTGCAATTGCGAAATCGATCGGCAATAAAAAAAACGCGCCGGTCACAGGAACCGGCGCGTTTTCGCAATTTTTTCAATTTTCACATAAATCTGGGGTGGCTGATGGGACTCGAACCCACGACGACCAGAATCACAATCTGGGACTCTACCAGCTGAGCTACAGCCACCGGAGAGCGCGCAATTGTAGCGTCAAAAGGCTATCGAATCGCTGGCAGCGCCGAATCGGCGGGCTTCTTCGCCACGATTTCCGCTTTGAACCTTTGCTTCAGCATGTCGTAGTACGCCGTGCTTTCGGCACTGGCAACCGCTTGGGCGATTTGTCCGGCCTCTTGTTGGGCGACCTCCGGCGTCGGGGCAGCGCGAGGAATGCTTTTGAGGACGTTCACCACCGCATAGCCTTCAGCGCCCAGATCGACACCCATCAACGCCGGCAGTTTGGTCGTGTCGGCGCGAAGTGCGGCCTCGACGACCGGGATCGGTTGCGACTGCACATCCAGCCGCGACACGGTAACCGGTGCGCCGAAGGTTGCAGCTTTGGCATCCGCTTGCCATGCCGCCAGCTTGGCAGCGCCCTCGGACTTGGCCAGGGCCGATGAACGCTCAGCCAGCAGTTGTGTACGCACCTTGTCTTTGACCTCGGCGAAAGGCAATGTGCGCGCCGTGGCGTACTGTGTCACACGGCCCGCAGCGAGCTGGTTGGCGCCGACCTCGATCGCGTCCGTGTTGTGCTTGCGTTCGAGCGAATCGGGCGTGAATAACGCGGCCAGGAAATTTCGGCTCGCCAGCGCGCCGGTCGCGCCCGGGGCGGGCGTGCGCTGCACGTCCGCAGCTTTCAGGATCAAGAGCTTGAGCTTGTCCGCTGCAGGTTTCAAGCTGTCCGGCTGCTGGTACACGAGATCCTTGAACGCATCAGCGGCCTTGGCAAACTCCACGGTGGCCTGCTGGGTACGCAAGTCGTTCTCGACGCCAGCACGGGCTTGTTCAAAGGGTTGAACCGACGATGGCTTGATGTCGGTCAGTTTGATGATGTGATAACCGAACTGCGTCTCGACCACATCGCTGATGTCGTTCTTCTTGAGCGCGAACATGGCATCTTCGAAGGGCTTGACCATGGCGCCGCGCATCACGAAATCGAGGTCGCCACCCTTCTCTGCCGAACCGGGATCCTGCGAGTTTTTGCGTGCAACTTCGGCGAAGCTGTTGGGCGCCTTCTTGACTTCGGCCAGCAGCTGCTCGGCCTTGGCCTTGGCCTTCTCGCGATCCGCGGCGGGCGCAGTGGCGGGTGCAGTGATGAGGATGTGGCTCGCGCGTCGCTCTTCCTTAGTGCCTAGCCGATCCTTGTTTTGCTCGTAGTAGCTCTTGACGTCGGCCTCATTGAGCACGATGTTCTTTTTTGCGGCGTCCATGTCGAGCACGATGTACTCGATGCTCGCCTGCTCGGGCCGCTGGAACTGAGTAGCGTGCTGGTCGTAATAGGCCTGCAAGTCGGCGTCGGTCACCGTCAATTTAGCTGCAAAGTCGGTCGGATTGAAGCGCGCCACCTGGACTTCACGCTTGTCATAGAACGCATTCAACGCCGCATCGGCCTGGCCTCGAGTCGCGAAGGCCGTACCCGATACGCCCAACAGCACTTGCTGGGTAGAGAGGTCCGAACGCACAGCTGCTTCGTACTGCTCCGGCGTGCGGCCAGTGGCACGCATGAACTGCGCGCGATCGAACTTGCCATCTGCACCGCGAAACGATGCCAGACCCGTGTCCTCGGCGAACAGGCGCGACAGGCGCTCTTCCGACACGGTCATGTTGCTCTTCGCCGCCGCGGCAGCGAGCACACGGTCTCGCACCATGCGCTCGAGCGTTGCATAGCGAGCAGCGCCAGTGTCGAGCAGCGCAGCATCGACGCTCGGGTTCTGCTGACGAATGCGATCGATCTCGTTGCGGTGTTCCTGGTCCCATTGAGGTTGCGTTATCGCCTGGCCATCGACCGTAGCGACCTTCTCGCCCTGACCGTCGCCCTGGTAGCGCTCCACTCCGAACAACACGAACGAAGGAATGATCAACAAGAACAAGAACACCATCACGAACTTGTTGTACTTGCGGAAGAAATCGAACATTGAAAACTCTCTTTCACGACCACGTGTGCCGGTCGGCTCTGCAATAAAAAAGGCGAACAACCTGTTCGCCTTTGCATCGGATCGTGGTGGTGGGTGCTGAGGGGCTCGAACCCCCGACCTACGCCTTGTAAGGGCGCCGCTCTACCAGCTGAGCTAAGCACCCCACCGGAAACGATGTCTCAGTTCAACGCGTCTTTCAACGCCTTGCCCGGACGGAACTTCGGAATCTTGGCGGCTTTGATTTTAATCGCCTCGCCGGTGCGCGGATTGCGGCCTATGCGGGCTGCTCGTTTGCCAACGGCAAAAGTGCCGAAACCAACGAGCGAAACGGAGCCGCCCTTCTTGAGCGTGGTGCGAATGGCGCCGATGGTGGATTCCAGCGCGCGGGTAGCGGCTGCTTTGGAAATGTCGGCGTTCTTCGCGATGTGCTCAATCAGTTCGGTCTTATTCACAAGGGCCCCTTGTAGGTATTGAAAATTGATCGGGTGTCGTCAGCGGCGCAGCCATCCTCTCGGCGACACGAATGCCGTTTCGTTCTGGCAAGAGAATGGGCTTTCTGACGAGTCGACAGCGCACTGCCGAAAAAGATTACAACCACTGCTGTACGGGGTGTCAATACGACACGACGCTGCTCAGCTCTGTGAGGGTCGCGATTTTAGGGGCGTTTTCGCGAACTGCTTTCAAGTCCTTTTGAACTGTTGTCTCAAAGCGCCGCGGCGATCGCTTTTCCCACGTCGGCGGTGCCGGCGTCGCCGCCGATGTCCGCTGTGCGCGGTGCGCCGCTCTGCGGTGCCAGCACCTTTTCGATGGCTGTGAGAATCGCGTCATGCGCGTTCTTGTGGCCGAGGAATTCGAGCATCATTGCACCGCACCAGATCTGGCCGATAGGATTGGCGATGCCTCTGCCGGCGATGTCCGGCGCCGAGCCGTGCACCGGCTCGAACAACGATGGCGTGGTGCGTTCGGGGTTGAGGTTGGCGCTCGGTGCAATACCGATGGTGCCGGTGCAAGCCGGACCCAGATCCGACAGGATGTCGCCGAACAGATTGCTCGCAACCACCACGTCGAAAAAGTCGGGGCGCTGCACGAAGTGCGCAGTCAGGATGTCGATGTGAAACTTATCCAGCGTTACTCCCGGGTAGTTCTTGGCCATCTCGACCACACGCTCGTCCCAGTAAGGCATGGTGATCGAGATACCGTTCGACTTGGTCGCGCTGGTGAGGTGCTTTTTGGGCCTCGACTGCGCCAGTTCGAAAGCGAACTTCAGCACGCGGTCCACGCCGACGCGTGACATCACGGTTTCCTGCACCACGATCTCGCGCTGCGTGCCTTCGTACATGCGCCCGCCGATGCTCGAGTACTCGCCCTCGGTGTTCTCGCGCACGATGTACATGTCGATCTCTCCGGGCAGCCGCGGCGAGCCGTCGCGGCGCACCACCGGCGCGATGATGCCGGGCATCAGCCGCGCGGGCCGCAGGTTGATGTACTGATCGAACTCTCGTCGGAACAGCAACAGCGAGCCCCACAGGGACACATGGTCCGCAATTTTTTGCGGCCAGCCAACGGCGCCGAAGAAGATCGCGTCATGCCCGCCGATCTGCTTCTTCCAGTCGTCCGGCAGCATCTTCCCGTGCTTCTCGAAATAGTCCCAGCTCGAAAAATCGAAGTGGTCGAACTTAAGATCGATGCCGAACTTGCGCGCAGCAGCATCGAGCACACGCAGGCCTTCGGGCATGGTCTCCTTGCCGATGCCGTCGCCGGCAATGACTGCGATTCTGTGACTGGTCATGATCTCTGTCCTTGTGGGTTGGTTATGTTTTGTTCAGGGGCGAAAAGAAGTCGAATGCTTCGGCGAGCACTGCATCGGGCGCTTCTTCAGGGACGTAATGGCCGCACGGTATCGAATGGCCCGACACGTGGTGCGCGACCTCGCGCCACAGCGCCAGCACATCGAAGCATTTGCCGACCGCGCCATGTTCGCCCCACAGCACGCGCAATGGCGACGCGAGCTTGCGGCCGGCAGCAACGTCCTCGCGATCGTGCACGAGGTCGATCGTGGCCGATGCCCGGTAGTCGGCGCAGATCGATTCGGCCGTGCCATCGATGCCGATGCAACGCTCATATTCCGCCATGACCTCCGGCGCGAAAGGTGCGAGCCCCGCGTGCCGCCCGCCCATCACGCTGCGCACATAACGGACCGGATCAGATGCGATGAGCGCCTCCGGCAAGGGCGGCGGCTGGATCAAGAAGAACCAGTGCCAATAGGCACGCGCGAACGCTTCCGAAGTGTTCGCGTACATCGACAGCGTCGGGGCGATGTCGAGCAGCAGCATGCGATCGACTGCCTCACCATGATCGGCGGCGAGCCGGTGCGCCACGCGCGCGCCGCGGTCGTGCGCCAGCACGCCGAAGCGTGAAAATCCGTGATGCGCCATCACGGCCATGGCATCGAGTGCCATTTCGCGTTTGCTGTAAGCGACATGGTTTGCATCGTCGGCCGGTCGCCCCGAATCGCCATAACCGCGCAGGTCCATCGCGATGACGGTGAAGCGCTCTGCCAGCGCAGGTGCCACACGGTGCCAGATGACATGCGTTTGTGGATGACCGTGAAGCAGGAGCAAGGGCGCACCGCTGCCGCCGATGCGGCCGTGCAGCACGACGCCTTCTCTCTGTACGTCGAAGGGTGTGAACTGAGTCATCGCGCTGAACATCATCGGATTGTGCGTCGCACGGTCACCTGCATGGAATCGTCAGCGCCGGTTCAGCGTTCCGCGCGCACTACCAGGCTGACACCGATGGCGGTCAGCGCGATACCTGCCAAGGTGACCGCGGTGATCGGCTCATCGAACAGCAGCCATGCCATGACGGCTGTGCAAGGCGGCACCAGATAAAGCAGGCTTGTTACGGCTGTCGCAGTGCCGCGCTGAATGAGGATGTAGAGCAACGAGCTGCCGCCCAATGTCAGTGCCAACACCGACCACGCCAAGGCGCCGATCGAATGCGAGTTCCACTGAATCGCCTCGGATTCGAGCATTGCGAAAGGCAAGGTCACGATCAGCGCCGCGCCGAGTTGCACCACGCTGGCGCTGCGCACATCGCATGGCGCCAAAAACCTCTTTTGGTACAGCGTGCCTGCGGTGATGCAGAGCAATGCGAGCAAGGCGAGGCTCATCGTGACGCCCGTCACCTCGCCGCCCTGCCCGACTTTGCGAGCCACGACAAGGACCAGTCCGGCGAAGCCGAGCAACAAACCCACCCATTGGCGGCGGCTGACGGCGCCGCCTCGCATCGACATCCAGATAGCCGTCAGCACAGGCTGGACCCCGACGAGCAATGCCACCAACCCCGAGCCCATGCCGAGCTTGACTGCAGCCCATACGCCCCCGAGATAACCCGCCTGAATGAGCGTGCCTGTCACCGCGAGATGTCCCCATTGGGAGCGCGATGCAGGCCAGGTCACGTGCGCCAGCCGGACCCATGCATAGAAGCAGACAAGCGACAGCGCGTAGCGCATAGCGAGAAACTTGAACGGCGGCGCGAAGGGCATGCCGTAGCGCGCAACGATGAAGCCGGTACTCCATATCAAGACGAACACGACCGGCATCGCTCGCAACCAGCCCGCGCCGCGGGCCGTCATGTTCTCGCGAAAGTCATTTGGCCCGCGCCCTGATCTCCGGAATGGCTTTCTGCAGGTAGTACACCATCGACCAGACCGTAAGCACGGCAGAAATCCAGATCAGCCAGTGACCCCACAACCCGGTGTCGATCAGGCCGAAGAGCCTTCCGTTGAACAGCAGGAACGGTATTGCGACCATCTGCACAACCGTCTTCACCTTGCCGAGCATGTGCACGGCGACGCTTTTTCCCGCCCCTATCTGCGCCATCCACTCGCGCAACGCAGAGATGGCGATCTCACGGCCGATGATGATGAGCGCGACGAACACATCGGCCCTTTGCAGATGTACCAGCACGAGCAGCGAAGCACAGACCAGAAACTTGTCGGCCACGGGATCGAGGAATGCACCGAAAGCCGATGTCTGGTTGAGCTTGCGTGCCAGGTAACCGTCGAGCCAATCGGTCAAGGCGAAGATGATGAACATCACCGTCGCGATCAAGTTGCGCATCGGCTCGGCGATGGGCAAATAGAACACGCCGACGATCAACGGGATCGCGACGATGCGCGTCCAGGTCATGATGGTCGGCAGAGTCCAGAACATCGGTCGATTGTGACGTGGTTCGATGACGGGGTTACGGCGCTTCTTGCAGACCTGTGTCAGTGAAGCGCCCGATAGATCTCTTCGGCCAGGTCCGTCGCAATGCCGTCGACCGACGCGATGTCTTCGACGCTCGCTGCCGCCACACCCCGAATGCCGCCAAAACGTTGCAGCAAACGCGCACGCCTCTTGGGACCGATGCCCGGAATGTCTTCGAGCTGACTGCCGCCCACACGCACCTTGGCGCGCTTGGCACGCATGCCTGTGATGGCGAAGCGATGCGCTTCATCGCGGATTTGCGCGACCAGCATGAGCGCGGCGGAATCGCGGCCCAGGTAGACCTTCTCGCGCCCATCGGCGAACACCAGTTCTTCCAGCCCGACCTTGCGCCCCTCGCCCTTTTCGACACCGACAATCAGCGAAAGTGGAAGCCCCAGCGCGCCGAAGACTTCGCGCGCCATCGACACCTGGCCTTTGCCGCCATCGACCAGCACCAGGTCGGGCATGCGCGCGGCACGGGTTTTGGCGGGCGCATCGGTGCCAGCGCCGCTCGCATCGCCCGCGGTCGGCGCATCCGTCTCTGCCGCCATGACTTCAGCCAGCTTGCTGTAACGACGGTGCAGAACTTGCCTCATGGCGGCGTAGTCGTCGCCCGGCGTGATGCCCTCGATGTTGTAGCGGCGGTATTCGCGGTTCTGCATTGTGTGATGCTCGAACACCACGCACGATGCCTGCGTGGCCTCGCCGGCCGTGTGCGAGATGTCGAAGCACTCGACGCGGAAGTTGTCGAGATCGTCAGGAGCGAGTTCGAGCGCATCGGTCAGTGCCCGCGTCCGCGCTTGCTGGGAGCCTTCTTCGGCCAGCAGGCGCGCCAGCTGCAGGCCGGCATTGGTCTGCGCCATTTCCAGCCAGCGCCGACGCTGCTCGCGCGGCTGGAACACGGCCGTGATCCGCGTGCCCGACTGCTGCGACACCGCCTCGATCAGCTCGCGGCTGACGAGTTCGCTCAACACCAGCGTGGCCGGCACCGGCACGTCGATGTAATGCTGTGCGATGAATGCCTCGAGCACCTGGACCTCGACCGAATCGACGGCAGCAGCCGGTGCGCCCGTATCGGCTACATCGGCTTGCTCGGCTTCGAAGTCATCGCTGTTGATGGCGGCCGCGTCTTCCACATGCACGGGGAAGTAGGGCCGGTCGCCGAGGTGCCGACCACCGCGCACCATCGCCAGGTTGACGCAGGCCTTGCCGCCCTGCACCTTCACCGCCAGGATGTCGACGTCCTTGTCCGAGGCGATCTCGATCGACTGCTGGTGCAACACGCGCGACAGCGCCGACATCTGGTTGCGCAGCTCGGCCGCCTGCTCGAACTCGAGCCGCTCCGCGTGGCTCGTCATGCGGCCTTCGAGCGCAGTCAGCACGAGGTGCGTGTCACCCATCAAAAAGGCTTCGGCGTTGGTCACGTCGTGCGCGTAGTCCTCGGGCGTGATGTTGCCGACGCACGGCCCGGTGCAACGCTTGATCTGATACAGCAGACACGGCCGCGTCCGGTTCGCATACACGGTGTCCTCGCAGGTGCGCAGCTTGAAAACCTTCTGCAGGAGCTGGATCGTTTCTTTCACCGCCCACGCGCTCGGATAGGGCCCGAAGTAGCGATGCTTGCGATCGGTTGCGCCGCGGTAGTAGGCGAGGCGCGGAAACGTGTGCGAAGCGATCTTCAGGTACGGATAGCTCTTGTCGTCGCGAAAGAGAATGTTGTAGCGCGGCTTGAGCGACTTGATCAGGTTGTTTTCGAGCAGCAACGCCTCGGCTTCCGAGCGCACCACGGTCGTCTCCATGCGCACGATCTTCGAGATCATGTGGCCGATGCGCGTGCCGCCGTGGCTCTTCTGGAAGTAGTTGGCGACCCTCTTCTTCAGGTTGCGCGCCTTGCCCACATAGAGCACGGCGCCCGCCGCATCGAAATAGCGGTACACGCCCGGCAATTGCGGCAGGGCCGCCACTTCACTCAACAGTTGATCGGAATGCACGTCTGACATGGCGGCTATTGTGGCGCGGCGGCACGGGCTACATCAGCCATGCCGCGCGTCGGCCCTGACGCTAAAGTGCCCGCATGCAATGGGACATCTTCTGCAAGGTCATCGACAATCACGGCGATCTGGGCGTGTGCTGGCGCCTGTGCTGCCAGCTTGCAATGCGCGGGCAACGTGTCCGCCTGTGGCTTGATGAGCGGTCAGCGCTGCAGTGGATGGCGCCGAAGGGACGCGCCGGCGTAACGGTCATCGACTGGAGTGATCCAGACGCAGTGAAGGCCGCCGCCTCGGACACCTCTTCCGACGTACTGATCGAGGCCTTCGGCTGCGACCCGGCGCCCGAACTGATCGAGCGTTTTGCAAACGCGCAAGACGCCACTGCATTGCCGCAAGGACGCCGGCCGTGGATCAATCTGGAATACCTCTCGGCCGAACCCTATGTCGAGCGTTTGCACAGTCTGCCCTCTCCTGTCTTTCGCGGTCCAGGCGCCGACCTGACCAAGCGCTTCTTCTATCCCGGCTTTACGGCAGGCACTGGCGGGTTGCTGCGTGAACCCGACCTCATGGCCGAACGCACACGATTCGATCGTGCAGCTTGGCTGGCGCAGCGACAGATCGACTGGCATGGCGAACGATTGATTTCTCTCTTCTGCTACGAGCCCCCCGCCCTCGCTGGTCTGCTGAACCAGTTGGCGACCGCGATGGAGCCGACGCGGCTGCTAGTGACTGCCGGCCGTGCGACCTTGGCAGTGCAAGCGTGCCTGTCGAGCAATGCCAAGCATGATGCCGCTTCAACAAGCGAAGGCGCCTTGTCCATCTCCTACCTGCCGCATCTCACGCAGCCAGATTTCGACAGGCTGCTGTGGTCTTGCGACCTCAACTTCGTACGAGGCGAAGACTCCTTCGTGCGCGCCCTCTGGGCCGGCGCGCCCATGGTCTGGCAGATTTATCCGCAGGACGACGACGCGCACCACGTCAAGCTCGGCGCATGGCTCGACTGGCTCGATGCTCCACCGTCGCTGCGAGCGTTTCATAGGACATGGAACGGCTTTGGCGGTGTCGATTCTGGCGAAGCGGCACTGCCCGCACTCGAAGCCGAAGCGCTCGCTGAATGGCAGGCCACGATCAACGCGGCGCGTGACCGCCTCCTCGCACAAGACGACCTCGTCACCCAACTGATGCAGATGTGCGCCGGGAAAAGCTAAAATAGCTGGCTTTGCGGTCAGACCGCCGAACCCGCCGCGGGAACCATGCATCACCAGGTCGCACTGGACAAAGACCGCCACACTGGCTTTCCGATGCACCGAGCGGCCCAACATCCAGAGACCCTGATATGAAAATCGCTCAAGAAATCCGCGCCGGCAACGTGATCATGCACGGCAAGGACCCCATGGTCGTCCTCAAGACCGAATACAGCCGCGGCGGCCGCAATTCCGCCACTGTCCGAATGAAGCTCAAGAGCTTGGTCGCCAACTTCAACACCGAGCAGGTTTTCAAGGCCGACGACAAGATCGACCAGATCGTGCTCGAGAAGAAAGAGTGCACCTACTCGTACTTTGCCGACCCGCTGTACGTCTGCATGGACACCGAGTTCAACCAGTATGAAGTCGAAGCCGAGAACATGGGCGACGCGCTCAACTACCTTGAAGACGGCATGACACTCGAAGTCGTGTTCTACGACGAGAAGGCCATTTCGGTCGAACTGCCGACCAGCGTCGAGCGCGAAATCACCTGGACCGAGCCTGCCGTCAAGGGCGACACGTCGGGCAAGGTGCTCAAGCCGGCCAAGATCTCGACCGGCTTCGAAGTACCGGTGCCGCTCTTCGTGGCGCAAGGCGACAAGATCGAAATCGACACACGCACCGGCGAATACCGCAAGCGCGTCTGAGCGCTCCTTTAGCGTTTCGCCCGCTGTCGAAAAAGCTCCCTCGGGAGCTTTTTTTATGTCTTACCCGACCTTCTCTCTTGCCCAGTCTCTGACCGTTCCCCAAGCTGCCGAGTGAGCTGGCCCGTATCCTGCTGTGGCCTCTCCTGCAGACGCAGCAAGCACAATCAGCAAGACTCCCGGAGCCAACGCATGAACAACACACACAACCTCCACGACAAACGCCTGGCCGACGCCTGGGCGACGCTGCAAACCCACTCCGACAAGGGCTTGCCGCTCGATCCGGACCCGTCCCGCCTTGCGTTCGCCGACCCGGAATTCCTGTTGCGCCGCGAGACCCGCGGCCTTCGCATGCAGCTGGAGCTGATGAAGCCCGACATCGAGATGCGAGCGCACGGCATCGAGAACACCGTGGTCGTATTCGGCAGCGCGCGCTTTCGGAGCGAAGAAGAATCCGGCGCGCTGATCGCCCAGGCGGAAGCGGCGGGTGACGACGTCGCCGTGGCTCGGCTGCGCCGTCTGGCACGCGGTTCGCACTACTACGAGCAGGCTCGAGCCTTCGGCAAGATGGTCGCGCAGTACAGCAACGACAAGGAACCGGAAGACAAGCTCTTTATCTGCACCGGCGGCGGCCCCGGCATCATGCAGGCCGCCAATCGAGGCTCTTACGAAGGCGGCGGTCTCAACATCGGCCTCGCCATCGCCCTGCCGATGGAAGAGGAACCCAACCCGTACGTCACGCCAGCGCTGAGCTTCAAGTTCCATTACTTCGCGATCCGCAAGATGCACTTCATGATGCGGGCGAAGGCACTGGTCGCGTTCCCCGGCGGCTTCGGCACGCTCGACGAGCTGTTCGAGGTCATCACGCTGGTCCAGACCAAGAAGTCGAAGCCGGTGCCGATCGTGCTGTTCGGCTCCGACTACTGGAAGCAGCTGCTCAACTTTGATTTTCTGGTGGACGAAGGCGTGATCTCGCCCAACGACGTCAAGCTCTTCGAATACGTCGACGCACCCGCCGATGCTTGGCAAGCCATCAAGGCTTTCTACAAGCTCTGAGCCGTCTGTGCCTCCGGTGCCGGTGCTTCGGGCGGCGGCACCTTGAGGCCCCATACAGAGCGCGTGCCGGCAGCCACCACGCCGCCGACGATCCAGAACACGCCCGCCACGCCGATCAAAGCGCCAGCCGCACCAAATAGCATCGGCATCGCCACGCTCGATGCGTTCAGCGTCATCAGGCGCAAGCCGAGTGCCTCGCCGTGACGTGAATGCGGCGTTGTCTGGTGCAGCATGCTCATCACCATCGGCTGCACTGCGCCCAGTGCCAGGCCGAGCGCGACCGAGCAGCAACCCATGCCGAAGGCCGTGGTCATGAATGGATAGACAGCGAACACGAGCGCTGTGACGACGTTCGATACGGTGATCACGCTGCGCTCGCTGGCACGTGATGCAATGGCCGGCAGCACCACGCGCACGACGGCTGCGGCCACCGCGAACGCACCGAGGATCGACCCGATGACCGAGGCACTCAGGCCGCGTTGGTGACCGAGAAGCGGCAGCACGAATGTGTGGACGTCCCACGACGCGGACTGCAGCCAATTGACGAACAACAGCCGACGGAACATCGGCTCCGACAACAGATCCCAGGCGCGCGGCTTCGTTGCGCCGAGGACCGACGGCGGCATCGGCAGGTCGCGTGCACTGCGCGCCAGCCACCAGCAGGCGAGCGGCAGCAGCGCCAGCAGTCCGAATGCCACACGGTAGCCGACGATGTCGCCGGGCGCGCCGCCCGCATGGTCGATCAGCAGACCGACGGCGAACGGACCGACAAAATTGGCGGCAGCCGGCGCGATGGCCAGCCAGCTGAAAACCTGCTTCAACTGAGCCGGACTTTGTGCAGCGCGGCCGACGTGTCGTTGCAATGCGATCACTGCGATGCCGGTTGCGCCACCGGTGAGAAGTGCGGCGACGCACAACGCCGGAAAGACCGGAAACGCCGCACACAAAGCAGCGCCCAGTGCCGCAGAGACAACAGCGATCAAGAGAGGCTTGCGCAAGCCATGCCGGTCTGCGAAACGCCCGGCCGGCAGCGCCAGAAAAACCTGCGTCAGCGCGAACAGCGCCAGCATGACGCCGACGGCCGCCGGGCTATAGCCCTGCTGCAGCGCGAGCAGCGGTGCGGCGAGACGCGTGCCGGTCATCACGGCATGCAGGCAGACCTGCGCCAGGATCAGGCGCAGCAGTTCAGCTGTCACGGCGTCTCATCATCTCCCTCGAGGGCCGGTGGCAGCAGCACCTGCGCCTGGGCTTCAGGCAACGCCTCTACCTGGCGCAGCGCGCGGTGCATGACATTGCTGCGCGTCTGCGCCTGGTCCAGCGTGTTGAGCACCGTCTGCGCCTGGTTCTTGACGCGCGCGAGCACATCGCCGAACTTGCCGAACTCGGCTTTGACCGCGCCGAGCACCTGCCACACCTCGCTGGAACGCTTTTCGAGCGCCAGCGTACGGAATCCCATCTGCAGCGAATTGAGGATGGCGAGCAAAGTCGTCGGACCCGCCAGCGTGATGCGATGCTTGCGCTGCAGCCCCTGCATGAGGTCAGGGCGGCGCAGCACCTCGGCATACAGCCCCTCGGTCGGCAAAAAGAGGATCGCGAAGTCGGTGGTGTGCGGCGGCGCGATGTACTTTTCTTCGATGGCCTTCGCCTCCAGCCAGATGCGTGCCTCCAAGGCACGGCCAGCCAGTTCTGCGGCGATCGGGTCGGCGCGCTGCTGCGCGTCGAGCAGGCGCTCATAGTCTTCGTTGGGAAACTTGGCATCGATCGGCAACCACAGCGCGTCTCCTTCTGCGGTGCGGCCCGGCAGCCGGATGGCGAAGTCCACCGTATGACGCGCACCGGGACGCGTCACGACCTGCGCGGCGTACTGGTCGACAGTGAACACCTGTTCCAGCAGCGCACCCAGTTGCGCCTCGCCGAAGATGCCGCGCGTCTTGACGTTGGTGAGCAAGTGCTTGAGATCGCCCACGCCCTGCGCCAGCGTCTGCATTTCGCCCAGACCCTTGTGCACCTGTTCGAGTCGGTCGGCCACCTGCTTGAAGCTTTCGCCGAGGCGCGCCTCCAGCGTGCTTTGCAGCTTCTCGTCGACGGTCTTGCGCATCTCTTCGAGCTTGGCGGTATTGCTCTGCTGAAGCTGCGCGAGCTGCGTTTCCATGGTGGTGCGCACCTCGGCCAAGCGCCGTGCGTTCGATTCCGAGAGGCCTTGCAACTGCGTGTTGAGCGTGTCGGCCAGGGTCTTTTGCAGCATTGCCAATTGCTGGCCGAACGCGTCGATCTGCGCGTTCTGCGTGCGGGTCGATTCGGCACCCTGCTGAAGCAAAGCATGCTGGAACGTCGCGAAGACCTGTGCCGTTTCCTGCCGCGTGCCACGCGCGTTCTCGCCGATCTCTCGGCGTAACTCGCGCTCGATGCGCTCGTTGCCAGCGCCGAGCGTCGCGATCAGTTCGGTGTGATCCTGCTTGGGCGCACGACGTGCCAGCAACCAGACGAGGAGCACCAGCTCGACAGCCGCCAGCACCATCGACACGAGAAGGATCAATGGGAAATCGAATGGCATGTCGACGGTTTATGTTCCTGCCGGGGCCAGGGGTGTGACTGGCGTCACCGGCCCCTTGCCCTCGAAGAACGCGATCAGGTTGTCCGCTGCCAATTCGGCCATGGCACGCCGCGTCGGTACCGTCGCACTGGCGATGTGCGGGGTCAGCACGACATTCGGCACGGTGAGCAGATCGGGATGCACTTCGGGCTCGCCTTCGAACACGTCGAGGCCCGCCGCGGCGATGCGCTTGTCGCGCAATGCAGCAGCCAGCGCCGCATCGTCGACGATGCCGCCGCGTGCGATGTTGACCAGCGTGGCGGTCGGCTTCATCAGCGCAAGTTCAGCGGCACCGATGGTGTGATGCGACGCTGGTGTGTAAGGCACCACCAGCACCACGTGATCGGCGGTCTTCAGCAATTCTTCCTTGCCCACATAGCTGGCCTTGCACTCGGCTTCGAGTGCAGCGTCGAGCCGCGAACGGTTGTGATAGATCACCTTCATGCCGAAGCCGTGCGCACCGCGTTTGGCGATGCCCTGTCCGATGCGACCCATGCCGATGATGCCGAGCGTGGCGCCATGGATGTCGGAGCCCGAAAACATGTCGTAGGCCCACTTCGTCCACTTGCCGGCGCGCAAGTAGTGCTCGCTCTCGGCGATGCGGCGCGCAGTGGCCATCAGCAGCGCGAAGCCGAAGTCGGCGGTGGTTTCGGTCAGCACGTCGGGTGCATTGGTGCCCGTGACGCCGCGAGAGACCATGGCCTCGATATCGAAGTTGTTGTAGCCGACGGCCATGTTGGCGCAGATCTTCAGCTCGGGGCAAGCGTCGAGCAACTCGCCATCGATGCGCTCGCTGCCGGTGGTGAACACGCCGGCTTTGCCCTTGAGTTTGTCGATAAGCCGGGCTTTCGACCACACGTCGTCGGCCTGATTGGATTCGACGTCGAAGTGCTGCGACAGGCGATCGATGGTCTCGGGAAATATGGCTCGCGCGATCAGGATTTTTGGTTTGCTCATGGTGATCCTTTCAGTGGACGTTCAGCGAAAAAACAGGAACGTGCAGACGACAAAAAGCGGCAGCAAGATGGTGCACGACCACGCGATGTAGCCGAAGAAGCCCGGCATGCGCACGCCCCGGCTCTCGGCGATGGCCTTGACCATCAAGTTCGGTGCATTCCCGATGTAGCTGACCGCCCCCATGAACACCGCGCCAGCCGAGATGGCGGCCAGGGTCGATGCGCGTGCGGTCATCAGCACGTCCGCGTCGCCGCCGGCGGTGTTGAAAAAGACAAGGTAGGTGGGTGCGTTGTCAAGAAACGCGCTCAGCAAACCGGTGGCCCAGAAATACATCGGCGGGTTCGGTTCACCACCGGGCAGCGTGACGGCTGCGACCACCGCGGCGAACGGCCCAGCCGCCCCTGCCTTGAGCATCATGATGACCGGCGCGATGGTCACGAAGATGCCGGCGAAGAGCTTGGCCACTTCGCGCATCGGCTCCCACTCGAACTGGTTGGCAGCGTGAACCGGGGCGGCGGTGAGCTTGAGCGAAATCAGCGTCAGCACCACCAGGCCCACATCGCGCACCAGTCCCGGCAGCCCGACCGACGTGCCGTACACATCGAACACCATGTCCGACTTCCACAGGCCGCTCATCAACACCAATCCGATCACGCCGGCCAGCAAAATGAAGTTGACGCCACCGTCGATGCCGATGCGCCCGGTGTCGGGCGTCGGGTCTTGCGGCAGCACGCCTTCTTTGCGGTACCAATGGCGGTCTAGCAAATAGAAGATGGCGAGCAACGCGGCGACCAGCAGCAGTGTCTCGGGCAGGATGTTGCGCGCAGTCCAGAAGAAATCCACGCCTTTCAAAAAGCCGAGGAACAGCGGCGGATCGCCCAGCGGCGTCAGCGAGCCACCGATGTTCGACACGATGAAGATAAAGAACACCACCGTATGCACTTTGTGCACCCGGTTGTCGTTGGCGCGGATCAGCGGACGTATCAACAACATCGAAGCGCCGGTGGTGCCCATGACGCTCGCCAGCAGCCCGCCGATAGCAAGGATGGCCGTGTTGGTCCGCGGGTCGCCGTGCAGATTGCCGCTGATATGAATGCCGCCCGATACCGTGAACAGCGCGACCAGTAACAGGATGAACGGAACGTACTCAGCGAGCAATGCATGCACAAGCTCATGCGCAGCCGACGAGGAGCCGAACACGGCCATCAACGGCAACAGAAACGAAAGCGCCCAACCCAACGCCACCTTGCCGTAATGCCCGTGCCAGAAGTGCGGCGCAATGAGTGGCAGCAATGCGATCGACAGCAGCAACCCGGCAAAGGGCAGCGCCCACATCACGGACAGCGTGGCTCCTTCCATCAGCGCTGTCCCGTCGTGCGGGCCGTCACGCGGGCTGCTCGATCTCAAACACCTGGCGCAGGTAGGCCAGATATTTCTCGTCTTCGCACATGTTCTTGGATGGTGTGTCCGACAGCTTGGCAACCGGCTGGTCATTGCAGCGGATCATCTTGATCACGATCTGCAGCGGCTCGTAGCCGAGGTCGTTTGTCAGGTTGGTGCCGATGCCGAAGGCGAGCAGGCACCGCCCGCGAAACTGCTGGTAGAGCTCGATGGTGCGCGGCACCGTGAGTCCGTCGCTGAAGATGAGCGTCTTGGTGCGCGGGTCGACACGGTTGGCCGTGTAGTGCGCCAGCATGCGCTCGCCCCACTGGAACGGGTCGCCGCTGTCGTGTCGCGAACCGTCGAACAGCTTGCAGAACAGCAGGTCGAAGTCGCGCAGGAAGGCGCTCATGCCATACACATCGGACAGTGCAATGCCGAGGTCGCCGCGGTATTCGCGCCCCCACATTTCGAAGCCGAAGACCTGGCTGTCGCGCAGCCGCGGGCCGAGCGCCTGACACGCCTGCAGGTACTCGTGCGCCATGGTCCCGAGCGGGATCAGGCCGAGCTTCATCGCGAAGAGGACATTGCTGGTGCCGGCGAACTGCGGCGGCTCGCCGGTGATTCTGGCGGGCACCAGTACCGGACCGAGCTTGGAGCTCAGCGTGCGCAACACCTCTTCATGCCATTCCTTGGAGAAGCGTCGGCGCGTGCCGTAGTCGGCGATCTTCAGATCGACCAGACCCTCGCCCTGCAGTTGCTCGATCTTGTTCTCCAGCCGGCGCCGCCCCTCGTCAACATCAGCCTGCGGCTGGGTGTTGCGAAAGTAGACCTCGTTGACGATGGCCAGCACCGGGACCTCGAACAGGATCGTGTGCAGCCACGGCCCCTTGATGCTGATCTCCAGTTCGCCCGACGGCTGCGGGACGATGTCGATGTACTTCTCATTGAGCTTGAACAGTCCGAGGAAGTCGACGAAGTCGCTTTTGATGTAGCGCATCGAACGCAAGTAGTCGAGCTCGGCGTCGAGAAACTGCAGGGAGCACAGCGAGCGCACTTCATCGCGAATCTCGTCGGCAAAGCGAGCCAGATCGACGCCGGGGTTGCGGCACTTGAAGCGGTATTCGACCTGCGCCCCAGGAAAGTGGTGCAGAACGACTTGCATCATCGTGAACTTGTAGAGGTCGGTGTCCAGCAGGCTTTGAATGATCATGGTGCAGCGCGTGTGTCTCTCTTCAAGGTGCAAGGCTTTGCGACTGGGCGTCGACGATGACGTCGCTAGGGGTGGCTCGATTATCACGGGGCGCGTCGGCATGTGCCTACGGTCGGTTGCCGGGGCGTCCTACCGGCTCGCAACCATGACGCTACGTACATTTTCTCCACGGCAACAAGGCACGCCGGACCATCCAAACCGAAGGAGAGAGTCATGAACAAAGACACCGTTGAAGGCAACTGGAAACAGCTCAAGGGCAAGCTCAAGGAGCAGTGGGGCAAGCTGACCGACGACGATTTCGACGTCATCGCCGGCAAGCGCGACCAGCTGCTCGGACGCATCCAGGAGCGTCACGGCATCAGCCGCGACGAGGCCGAAAAGCAGGTCAAGGATTGGGAGGGCCGCGATGGCCGTACGCCTGACGCACTCTGGTTCGAAAAAGTCTGAACCGCTGAATCTTCAATTTATCAACTCAACGAGGGAAACTCTCATGAAAAAACATCTGCTCATGCTGGCACTCGCATCGTCTTGCTTCGTGATGACGCACGCCAGTGCCATGACAAAGGACGAGTACAAAGTCGCCAAGCAAAAAATCGAATCCGACTACAAGGTCGCCAAGGCGCAATGCGACACGATGAAGGACAACGCCAAGGACGTGTGCATGAAGGAAGCCAAGGGCACGGAGAACGTCGCCAAGGCTGACCTCGAGCAGCAATACAAGCCGAGCGACAGCCATGCTCGCAAGGTCGCTGAAGAAAAGGCCACGATGACCTACGACGTCGCCAAGGAAAAGTGCGACGACCAGAAGGGCGACGCCAAGAGTGCATGCGTGAACCAGGCCAAGGCCGATCACGACAAGTCCAAGGCCGACATGAAGGCGATGAAGAAAGGCTGATCCAGCGGTCGTCCTTTGGGACGGCTTTTTGGCGATCAGCAAGAAAAAGGCGCTTAGTGCGCCGTTTTTTATTCCGCTCGGAGTTCTTCGACAACGCGCCGCAACGCCTCGGGCAAGGGCATGGGCCTCTGCGTCGAGCGGTCAACATACACATGCACCAGGTGCCCTTGTGCTGCAGCCATCTCGGCGCCCCGGGCGAACAGTGCGATCTCGTATCGAACACTGGAACTGCCGGCCTGTGCGACACGCAGGCCAGCTTCCACCGTTTGCGGAAACGCCAGCGGCGCGAAATAGTTGCATTGCGTCTCCACAACGAAGCCGATGATCTGGCCCGCGTGAATGTCCAGTACGCCGCGCTCGATGAGCTCCCCATTGACCACGGTGTCGAACCAGCCG
This sequence comes from Variovorax sp. LG9.2, assembly GCF_035018885.1. NCBI lineage: Bacteria > Pseudomonadati > Pseudomonadota > Betaproteobacteria > Burkholderiales > Comamonadaceae > Variovorax > Variovorax sp. LG9.2. The sequence continues at coordinate 27,878 of NZ_JASJXB010000008.1, forward strand.
TAGTACACGACGTTGTTCACGTGGCCGTACATGTCGTTGTCGGCCCAACGCGTGGGGATGGCCCTGAAAGTGCGGTAGGCGCTGCGACTCTGAGGTTGGGGACGGGCAATGACAGGAGGCAGTGGACGTTCGCTCATGGCACCGAATTCTGCCAGCCACTGCATCGGCAGGCGTTTTAGAAAGCCTGTTCTAAATTGCTGCACAGCAGCAAAAAACGCTTGAAAGCTTGAGTCAGCTGCCTATACTTCAGTCCATGCTGCACCGCAACATAGACGGCTCGGCAACGTACCAAGCACCCCTTTTCAACACTACTGGAGATCATCATGGCCCTCAACGCTGACCAACTCATCGCTTCGCAAAAAGCTTCGCTCGAAACCCTGTTCGGCCTGACCACCAAGGCATTCGAAGGCGTCGAGAAGCTGGTCGAACTGAACGTGACCGCCTCAAAGGCAGCACTGACCGAAGCTGCTGGCACCGCCAAAGCCGTGATGGGCGTCAAGGACGCGCAAGAACTTTTGGCTCTGCAAGCCAGCCTGTTCCAGCCTCTCGCCGAAAAGACCGCTGCCTACAGCCGTCACCTGTACGACATCGCTCAGGGCACCAGCGCCGAATTCACCAAGGCATTCGAAGCCAAGGCCGCCGAAACGCAAGCCACCATCGTCGGCATGGTCGACAGCGCTTCGAAGAACGCACCTGCAGGCTCTGAAACCGCCGTCGCCATGATGAAAAGCGCTGTGGCTGCCGCCAACAACGCATTCGAATCGGTGCAGAAGGCTGTCAAGCAAGCTTCCGACGTTGCCGAAGCAAACTTCACGGCCGTGTCGACGCAAGCCGTCAACGCTGCCAAGACCGCTACCGCCAAGACCAAGCGTTAATTCACAAGTTGTCTCCTTGGGTCCTCACGGATCCAATTCAGGGCCCTGTTTTCGGACAGGGCCCCTTTTTTTGTCCGATCGCTTTTGTGCACCCTGCAGGCGGCGTCTTCGATAATGCGACCCTCACTATTTGGAGATACGCATGCAGATCGAAGGCAAGGTTTTCATCGTCACCGGCGGCGCGTCGGGGTTGGGCGAGGGCACGGCGCGGATGCTGGCCGCCAACGGTGCCAAGGTCGTGATCGCCGACATGCAGGACAAGGGTGAAGCGGTCGCACAAGACATCGGCGGCGTGTTCGTCAAGTGCGACGTGAGTAAGGAAGCCGACGGGCAAGCCGCTGTTGCTGCCGCGCTCAAGCTCGGCAAGCTTTTCGGCCTCGTCAACTGCGCCGGCATCGCGCCGGCCGAAAAAACGGTGGGCAAGAACGGCGCGCACGCGCTGGCTGTTTTCAGTAAGACGGTGACGGTGAACCTCATCGGTAGCTTCAACATGATCCGCCTCGCGGCCGAAGCCATGGCCAAGAACGAGCCCGAGTCGACCGGCGAGCGCGGAGTGTTGATCTCGACGGCTTCCGTGGCCGCCTACGATGGGCAAATGGGCCAGGCCGCCTACGCTGCGTCGAAGGGCGGCGTGGTCGGCATGACACTCCCGATCGCGCGCGATCTTGCGCGCAACGGCATCCGCAACATGACGATCGCTCCCGGCATCTTCGGCACACCAATGCTGTTCGGCATGCCGCAAGACCTGCAGGATGCGCTGGCCGCCAGCGTGCCGTTTCCGTCGCGCCTCGGCACGCCGGAGGACTACGCCAAGCTCGCGAAGCACATCATCGAAAACGACATGCTCAACGGCGAAGTGATTCGCCTCGACGGGGCGATCCGGCTTCCGCCGCGGTAAGTGCCTCGCCCATGACTGTCCGCGTCAAGCGTCGTCTCCAACGCCGATGCGGCCTTCGATCGGCTCGGTGCTTCCGGTGCGCTCCAGCCGTTCATATTGCGAGATGACCTGGGCGCCGAAGAGCACCAGCGTCGCAGCGATTTCCAGGCTCAGAAGCACCACGATGGCCGTCGTCAGCGAGCCGTACACGACATTGACTTGCGACAGCGACGAAAAGTACCAGACCAGGATGCGTCGCGTGACTTCCCACAGCAATGCCGCAGTGATGCCGCCCAGCAGCGCGTGGTGCAGCGACAGCCGTCCGACCGGCATCACCAGATAGAGCGAGGTCAGCATGAAGATCTCGCCGCCGAGGCCAAGCAAGTACAGCAGCACGCCCGACACACCTGAGAGCGACCAGCTGCGCCCGAACAGGTCGACGCTCGATTGCCCGATGAGCTGCAGCGCGCCCGACACCAGCGTGACCAGCAGCAGCCCGACGCACAGGCACAGGATGTAGACGTAGGGCATGACCACCGACAACAGCGCATGGCGCCGATGAGTCGATTTTCGGTGATGGAAGATCACTGCCATCGCCGCTTCGAGCACAGTGAAGGCCAGCGAGCTGAAGAAGATCATCGTCACCAGCAGCACCGGCCCAAGCACGTCACGATGGTCGAGAAAATTCGACAGCTCCTGCACGACGGCCTTCGACTGGCCCGGCAGCAGCCATTCGAGATAGCGGCCGATCGTCATGAGCAACTCGCGCTGATCTATGAAATGCGACAGCGCGATGACGCTGACGATCAGGAGAGGGACGATCGACAACAGCGCGTAATAGGCGACCGCGCCCGCGAGCAGCAAGCCCTGGTTGGCGCGAAAAGCCTTGAGCGCGTCCCAGATGAAACGGAACGGATGGCGCAGCAGCGGCGCCGCATGACGGACTGCTTGTTGTAAAGGGCGAGGGGTCATGAGGCGGGGATGAACCGGATGAAGAAGTATGCCGGCTGAGCGCGGGGCCGCGAGCGCATGCGTATGATTTGGCGCTCCCGTCCCACATGACCATCCCCGCCTCTTTCATCCAGGAACTCATCGCACGGGCGGACGTGGTGGAGATCGTCGGACGCTATGTGCAGTTGAAGAAGGCCGGCGCCAATTTCATGGGGCTGTGTCCGTTCCACGGCGAAAAATCACCCTCGTTTTCAGTGAGCCCGACCAAGCAGTTCTATCACTGCTTCGGCTGCGGAGTGCATGGTAACGCGATCGGTTTTCTGATGGAACACGCTGGCATGGGCTTCGTTGAAGCGGTGCACGATCTGGCCGGCCAATACGGCCTGCAGGTGCCTGAAGACGATGCCTCGCCGGAGGAGCGCGCCCGCGCCGCCGGGCAGCGCCAAAAGCAGGCGACTTTGTTCGACGTGCTCGAAAAAGCCGGCGAGGCCTACCGCAAGCATTTGCGCAATGCACCGGGCGCCATCGACTACCTGAAGCGCCGCGGCGTCTCTGGCGAGGTCGCCAAACAGTTCGGCATCGGCTATGCGCCGGCCGGCTGGCGCGCGCTGGCCAGCGTCTTCCCCAACTACGACGATCCGTTGCTCGCAGAGAGCGGGTTGGTCATCGTCAGCGAAGGCACGCAAGGCGTGAACGCGGAGCAGGCCAGCGAAGGCGAAGCGCGACGCTACGACCGCTTTCGCGACCGCGTGATGTTCCCGATTCGCAACGTCAAAGGCGAGTGCATCGGCTTCGGCGGACGCGTGCTGGGCGACGAAAAACCCAAATACCTCAACTCGCCCGAGACGCCGGTATTCAGCAAAGGCCGCGAGCTCTACGGCTTGTACGAAGCACGCGCAGCCTTCCGGGAGCGCGGCTTCGCGCTGGTGACCGAGGGCTACATGGACGTGGTTGCGCTGGCGCAATTGGGCTTTCCGAACGCCGTCGCCACGCTCGGTACGGCCTGCACGCCGGAGCACGTGCAAAAGCTTTTTCGCTTTACCGAATCGGTCGTATTCAGCTTCGACGGCGACGCGGCCGGCCGGCGCGCAGCGCGCAAGGCGCTCGACGCTGCGCTGCCATATGCGAACGATGTCAGGAGCATGAAGTTCCTGTTCTTGCCGGCCGAGCACGACCCCGACAGCTTCATTCGCGAGTTCGGCGCCGACGCTTTTGCTCGCTTCATCGACGACGCGACACCCTTGTCGCGCTTCATGCTCGAAGCCACGCGCGAAGGTTGCGACCTGGCAACCGCCGAAGGGCGCGCTCACATGACCAGCAACGTGCGACCGCTGTGGGGCGCCCTGCCCGACGGCGCCTTCAAGCGCCAGTTGCTGGGCGACATTGCAGGCATGGTTCAGATGGGCGTCGAGGCGCTGAACGAACTTTGGGGTTCGACGGCAGGGCCTCGAAATGCGCCGCCATCCGCGTCCGCGCCGACAAGTCGTTACAGAAACGACGGCGACCGAACCGCATCCGATGGTCGATATGGCGGCAAGCCATCGCAAAGTCGGCCGCCGAGCCGCGGGCGCGTGCTGCCGCTCACCCGCCCCGACCTGGCGGTGCGGCTGCTGCTTTCGAACATGACCGAATGGGAAGGCCTCTCGCATGAACAGCACGCCATGCTGTGCGACCTGCCCGGTGAACACGGCCGTTTGTTTGCGTGGCTCGACAGCCAACTGCACGAGCACGGAGCTCAGCCGTGGGCGGCGTTGCGCGAAGGCCTGCGCGAGCAGCCGTTCGAGGGGCTGGCGACGCGGCTCATGACAGCCCCCGACGGCGGCCCGATCGGCGATCCCGAGGGAGACCAGGCGGCCGATGCAGCGCGCGAACTGCGCAGCGTGCTCGACTTCATGCTGGACGATCGGCTAAAAGCGCAGCAGAGCGAGGCGATCGCGGCGGTCGGCACCGACCCGCAGGCGCTGGAGCGCTACAAAGCGCTCGAATCGCGCCGGCTGACGCTGCGCGCTCGCCTGAAAAGCAACACAGACACTGCTTGAAAAAAGTGCAGCGCGCTATAATGTCAGGCTTCGCTATCAGCGAATTCGGCAAGAGCGACAGCAGCACCTCCGGTCCGGCCCCATGCGCAATGCACTCCCCTAGCGGGAACGGGCCAATACACCGCAAGGACTGCACACCAAATGTTCGCCCGACATCTTGCCGGTGTGCTTAGTTAGTTTGGCCCATGAGGATTCATTTCCTCTGTGCCCCCTTGTATGCCTGCACCGGGTCTGTGGTGCGCGTGTGATTCCGCTTGTTAATTCTTGATGTTCGAGGTTGTATGCCCAGTTCAAAGAAGCCTGCCGTGTCCGCCAGCCACCCCGCTGCTAAAAAACCGTTGAAGGCGACCATTGCACCCTCAAGTGCAAAGGTAACCAAAGCGGGTGCCGCCGCCTCAAAGCCGGCTGCCGCAACGAAAGTGAAAACAGTGCCCACGACCAAATCGAATCCTTCCGCCGACCTGAAGAAGCCCGCTGCAACCGCCGTAGCTGCGACGCCAGCCGCACCCGCTCCAAAGAAAGTGGGCCGTCCGCCCAAGGCAGCCGCTGCTTCAGGCGCGGCTGCACCCGCTGCCACCGGCGCCAAGCGCGGCCGAAAGCCCAAGGCTGGCAACGAAGCACCCACGAGCGACGTCGACCTGTCGGACATAGAGGACGATCTGGCCGGTGAACCCGTCGTGACGTCGACCGAAGAAAAGGTCAAGCCACTGCGCATGAAGATCAGCAAGGCGAAAGAACGCGCCTTGATGAAGGAGTTCGGCCTCGACGAGACCGTGCTGTCTGAAGAAGACCTGGCCAAGCGCCGGTCGCGCCTCAAGACCCTGATCACGCTCGGCAAGACCCGCGGCTATCTGACGCACGGAGAAATCTCCGACCACTTGCCCGACAAGCTGGTCGACGCCGAAACGATGGAAGTCGTGGTCACCATGCTCAACGACATGGGCGTGGCCGTTTACGAGCAGACACCCGATGCCGAAACGCTGCTGCTGAACAACACGGCGCCGACTGCCGCGACCGTCGAAGAAGCCGAAGAAGAAGCGGAAGCTGCCCTTTCGACCGTCGACAGCGAATTCGGCCGCACGACCGACCCTGTTCGCATGTACATGCGCGAAATGGGCACCGTCGAACTGCTGACGCGTGAAGGCGAAATCGAAATCGCCAAGCGCATCGAAGGTGGCTTGATGGCGATGATGGAAGCGATCTCCGCATCGCCCGCCACCATCGCCGAAATCCTGCGGCTGGCCAACGAAATTCGTGCCGGCGTGGGCAAGGCCGTCATCACCACCTTCGTCGACGGTTTCTCGAACCCCAACGAAGCCGACGACTATGTGGCCGAAGAAGACTTCGACGAGTTCGACGCTGAAGACGACGACGACGGCAAAGGCGGCTCCAAGGCGCTGACCAAGAAGCTCGAAGAACTCAAGCGCGATGCGCTCGAACGCTTCGACCGCATGGCCACGATGTTCGAAAAGATCCACAAGATCTACGAAAAAGAAGGCTACGGCACGCCGTCGTATGTCAAGGCGCAAGCGGCCCTGAGCGAAGAGCTTATGACCATCCGCTTCACCGCAAAGACGATCGAAAAGCTGTGCGACATGGTGCGCAGCCAGGTCGACGATGTGCGGAAGAAAGAGCGCGAGCTGCGCCGCATCATCGTGGACAAGTGCGGCTTTCCGCAGGACGACTTCATTCGCGACTTCAGCGGCTACGACAAGAACGGCAACCGCGTCGCCTCCCACCTGCTGAACCAGAAATGGGTCGAAAAGCAGGCGGCATCCGGCAAGCCATGGAGCGTGGTGCTCGCGCGCAACATCCCACCGGTGCAGGAACTGCAGCAAAAGCTCGCCGACATCCAGGCGCGCGTCGTGGTGCCGTTGCCTGAGCTGAAGGACATCAACAAGCGCATGAACGAGGGCGAATATTCGTCGCGCGCCGCCAAGAAGGAAATGATCGAAGCCAACTTGCGCCTTGTGATTTCCATCGCCAAGAAGTACACCAACCGCGGCCTGCAATTCCTCGACTTGATCCAGGAAGGCAACATCGGTTTGATGAAGGCGGTCGACAAGTTCGAATACCGTCGCGGCTACAAATTCTCGACGTACGCGACCTGGTGGATTCGTCAGGCCATCACGCGATCGATCGCCGATCAGGCCCGCACCATCCGTATTCCGGTGCACATGATCGAGACGATCAACAAGATGAACCGCATCAGCCGGCAGCATCTGCAGGAGTTCGGATTCGAGCCCGATGCATCCATCCTGGCCGCCAAGATGGAGATCCCGGAAGACAAGATCCGCAAGATCATGAAGATCGCCAAAGAGCCGATCTCCATGGAAACGCCGATCGGCGACGACGACGATTCGCACCTGGGCGACTTCATCGAGGACAGCAGCAACACGGCGCCGATCGAGGCTGCCATGCAGGCTGGCCTGCGCGACGTGGTCAAGGACATCCTCGACTCGCTGACGCCACGCGAAGCCAAGGTGTTGCGCATGCGCTTCGGCATCGAGATGAGCACCGATCACACGCTCGAAGAAGTCGGCAAGCAGTTCGACGTGACGCGTGAGCGGATTCGCCAGATCGAAGCGAAGGCGTTGCGGAAGTTGAAGCACCCGAGCCGTTCGGACAAGCTGCGTTCGTTCATCGACACGCTCTGACCCCGCGGATCCCGTTACAAGGATCTCGAGCCAAAGCGCCCGCTGCGCCCTTCACAGGGTGCCGGGCGCTTTTTTTATCGCACGACAACAAAGAGAGACAAGCATGAATCCGGACGCCGCCAAACTCTGGCAAGCCCCCCGATGGGCGCTTGCCGCGCTGCTGGCTGTGCTCGGCATGGTTGGGCCGTTTTCGATCGACACCTACATCCCGGCGTTCTCGGGCATCGCGCAATCGATCGGGGCGACGCCTGTCGAGATGCAGCAGACGCTGTCGGCGTACCTCTTCGGCTTCGCCTTCATGAACCTGTTCCACGGTGCGCTGTCGGACAGCTTCGGGCGTCGGCCGGTCGTGCTGTGGGGTATGGCGGTGTTCACGCTCGCGTCGCTCGGCTGTGCGCTGTCGCAGAATATCGGCCAGCTCGTGCTGTTCCGCGCGCTGCAGGGCCTGTCGACCGGTGCCGGCATCGTGGTGTCGCGTGCGGTGATTCGCGACATGTTCCCGCCCGCCGAGGCGCAACGCGTCATGTCGCAGGTCACGATCTATTTCGGCGTCGCGCCGGCCATTGCGCCCATCGTCGGCGGCTTTTTGTTCGTGCACCTGGGTTGGCACAGCGTGTTCTGGTTTCTGGTGGCGGTAGGCTGCGTACTGTTTACCGCCAACTACAAGTTGCTACCCGAGACGCTGCACGTAAGTCATCGGCAGCCATTCGAGTTCAAGCACCTGATGCGCGGTTATTGGGACTTGTGCTCTGACCCGCGCTTTCTGCTGCTTGCGCTGGCCAGCGGCGTGCCGTTCAACGGCATGTTTCTTTACGTGCTCGCTGCACCGGCTTTTCTAGGTGACCATTTGCAGCTCGCGCCGACGCAGTTCTTCTGGTTCTTCCTGCTGACCATCGGCGGCATCATGTCGGGCGCATGGGTCAGCGGCCGTATGGCCGGCAAGGTCACACCCAAAAGGCAGATTCGCGACGGCTTCCTGATCATGCTGGTGACGTCGATCGTCAACGTGGCGGCCAACGCCGTCTTTGCGCCGCACGCGGCCTGGTCGCTGTGGCCGATCGCCTTCTTCGCGTTCGGCTGGGCACTGATGGTGCCGGTCGTCACGCTGCTGGTGCTCGACCTGCATCCCGAACGCCGCGGCATGGCGTCGTCACTGCAGGCCGTGATCGGCTCGACTGCCAACGGCATCGTCGCTGGCGTGATCGCGCCGCTCGTCATGCACTCGCCATTGGCGCTTGCGGTGACGTCGATCCTGATGCTGTCCATCGGGCTCGTGGCGTGGGTCTGGCTGCATGGCCGCTGGCCGGAGATCGGCCGGCGCATCGCGGTCTGAACAGACTGACCAAGGCGCAGGCAAGTCACCCGCGCCTGGACGACGGCGTGAAGCGCGGGCCTTCGGCCTTCATCCACTTTTCCAGCGCTTCCGCGAAGCCTGCAGACGCCGGTGACGTCACGCGGCGCAGCGGCCGGTACAGGCAGACGTGGCGCATGACTTCGGGTGCAGTCACACGACGCATCACCAAACCCCAGCGCTCACCCGCCCACACGCCGACATAGGCCGGTGACAGCGTCGCTGCCAAGCCCGCCGCGGCAATGCCGAGCGCAGTCGAGATGTTATCGACCACGTCGATTGGCGTGATGCGCTCGTCTTCCGGCAGACCGAGCCGCATCTGCGCCACGCTGCGTTCATGGTCGCGGCCAGCGGTAACGAGCGCATGCGCGCGCAGGTCGCGCCAGCGCAGCGTGCGCTTGGTGGCGAGCGGGTGGTCCGGCGCACACCACAACACCCAGGGACTTTCGAACAGCGGCACGCGCTGCACGTCGTCGCCGGTCGGCCTGTCAGGACCGATCGCCAGATCGACATCACCGCTCGCGACCATCTCGACGAGTTGCTCGACCGCGGCATCTCGAATGCGGACTACGACCTTGGGCCGCAGCCCTGCGTAGTCGCGGATCGCGCGCGGCAGCATGGCGCTCGCGATGACCATCGGCGCCGCCACGCGCACCAGGCCGGCGGCGCGATTGCGCAGATCGGCGGCCGCGGCTTCTGCCAAGCGAAGGTGCTTGAGCACGGGTTCGATGGCGCCGAGAAACTCCTTGCCTGCTGCGGTCAGCGCGACGCGGCGCGTGCTGCGCTCGAACAACTTGAAGCCGGCAGACGACTCGAGTTCGACGACGAGTTGACTCACTGCCGATGGCGTGAGCGCCAGTCGATCGGCCGCGGCAGTAAAGCTGAGCGTGTCGGAAACGGTGGTGAATGCGTCGAGTTGGCGCAGTGTGTAGCGGGGCAATGGCATCGTTCGATTATCCAGCCCAGCTACGCAATCGACCCAAAAGCATCGATTGTCTTCATGGCCGCTAGCAGGGAGACTTGCGACCGTTACAACGAACGAGAGACAACGCAATGCTCGACCACGCGACACACAAGACGCTCGCGCTCGCGCTGCACGAATCCGAACGCAACCGCGTGCAGGTCGAACATTTCTCCAAACGCTATCCGGCGATGGAGATCGCAGACAGCTACGCCATACAAAGGGAATGGGTCGCCCTCAAGCTGGCCGAAGGTCGCACCATCAAGGGCCACAAGATCGGCCTTACATCGCGCGCGATGCAGGTGTCTTCGAACATCACCGAGCCGGATTACGGCGCGTTGCTCGACGACATGTTCTTTCGCGAGGGTGCCGACATTCCGGCCGCACGATTCATTCTTCCGCGCGTCGAGGTCGAGCTCGCCTTCATGTTGCAGCGCGACCTGCGTGGCCCCAACGTCAGCATCTTCGACGTGCTCGCAGCGACCGACTACGTGGTGCCCGCCATCGAGATCATCGATGCGCGCATCGAGCAGGCCGATCGCATCACAAAAGTACCGCGCAAGGTGTTCGACACCATCGCAGACAACGCAGCCAATGCCGGCATCGTCATGGGCGGACGGCCGGTCAAACCCGATGCGGTCGACCTTCGCTGGTGTGGCGCCCTGCTCTACAAGAATGGGGTCATCGAAGAGTCGGGCCTGGCGGCTGCCGTGCTCAATCATCCGGCCAACGGCATCGTGTGGCTGGTCAACAAACTGGCAGAGCACGACGAAGGATTGAAGGCCGGCGAAGTCGTGCTGGCCGGCTCTTTCACGCGGCCCGTGGCCGCGGCGGCGGGCGATGTTTTTCACGCCGACTACGGCCCGCTCGGCGCCATCGCATTTCGATTCGTCTGAACCCGCCATGACATCCATGATCCACGTCGCGGGTATCCACGTCTCGCCCGACCACTACATCGACGGCCAGCGCGTCGCATCGACCGAAACCTTCGAGCTACGCTCGCCGATCGACCAGCGCGTGCTGGGCCATATCAGTGAAGGCAGCGATGCCCAGGTCGACGCCGCCATCACGGCAGCGCAGCGCGCATTCCCTGCCTGGGCCGCACTTGGCGCCGAAGGCCGCAAGCCCATCCTCGACCGCTTCGCCGACGAAATCGGCAAGCGTGCAGACGCCTTCTGCATGCTCGAATCGAACGATGCCGGCGTGCTGCTGTCGCGCATGAAGCATGGCGTCGTGCCACGCGCGATGCTCAACATCCGCTGGTTCGCCGAGCACGCACTGACGTTGCAAGACAGGCCGATCGATACCGAGCAGGCGACGCACATCGTGCGGCACGATGCGGCCGGCGTCGTCGCCATCATCACGCCGTGGAACGCGCCGCTGATGCTCACGACCTGGAAGCTCGGTCCGGCGCTGGCCGCGGGCAACACGGTCGTCGTCAAGCCGCCGGAATGGGCGCCGCTCACCTGCTCGATGCTGGCCGACGCGGCCCATGCGGCTGGCCTGCCGCCGGGTGTTCTCAACTTCGTGCAGGGCGCGGGCGCAACCACGGGCGCGCGTCTGGTGAGTGATCCGCGACTCGCGCGCGTTTCGTTCACGGGATCGGTCGGCACGGCCAAACGAATCGCGCAAGCCGCTGCGGCCAATCTCGTGCCATGCAGCCTCGAACTCGGCGGCAAGTCGCCCTTCATCGTGCTCGAAGATGCCGACCTCGACGGCGCGGCTGCGACGGGTGCGCTGATGTACCGCAACGCCGGTCAGGTGTGTCTCGCGGGCACCCGCTTTCTCGTCCACTCGAAGGTCGCCAACACCTTCGTCTCGCGCATGCGGGCGCATGTCGAACAGCTGACCGTCGGCGATCCGCGCGAGGCTGCAACGGAAGTCGGCCCCATCATTCATCCGCGCCAGGTCGAGCGCGTGAAAGCGTTCGTCGAACGTGCCGTAGCCGACGGCGCCGAGTTGCTGTGGGGCGGCGCAATGCATCCGTTCGGCGCGCAGTATTTCCAGCCGACCATGCTCACTCATGTGAAGCAGGATTCGGAGATCGTGCAGAACGAAGTCTTCGGCCCGGTGCTCACGCTGCAGACCTTCGACGACGACGCCGAGGTCATCGCGATGGCCAACGGAACCGACTACGGCCTCGGCGGTGTCTGCTACGGAGAGGTGGCGCATGCGACCGCCATTGCCATGCAGGTCGCGACCGGTTTCATCTGGGTCAACTCCTTCGGTATCCGCGATCTGGCGGCGCCGTTCGGCGGCATCAAGCGCTCCGGTGTCGGACGCGAAGGTGGCGACTGGAGCTTCGAATTTTTCTGCGACGTGAAAGACGTCGTGGTGCCGAAGAAGCCTTTCAAGGCCAGCTTCAGCCACCGTTGAAAGGAGAACGACATGGCACAGATCGTCGGCGCCGCACTGGTGTCGCACCACCCCGGCTTGATGCAGGACGACGACTTCCGCGTGAAGATGGGCGACGGCGCGGACTCGGACCTGATCGCTGGTTACCAGCGCCTGCGCGACCGCATCGACGCGGTACGGCCCGACACCTTCGTGCTGTTCGATACGCACTGGTTCACGACCGGCTATCACCTCATCGACGGCGGTGCGCACATGCAAGGCACCTACACATCCGACGAGATGCCCTGGTACCTGCACGGCCAGCACTACGACTACCGCGGATCGCCTGCGCTCGCGGAGCTCATCGAAGAGGTCGCGGTGGAACAGGGCGTGATGAGCAAGGCGATCTATGACGAAGCGTTGCCGCGGCACTACGCGACCATCAACGTGGTCAACAAGCTTGTGCACGGTGAGCGGGTGGTGTCTGTCAGCACCTGCCAGAACTGCCAGCCGCGCCACTACCTCGAGTCGGGCCGCGTTGTCGGCGAGGCGATCCGGCGCATGGGCGCCGACATCGGCGAGCGCGTGGTGCTGCTGGCTTCAGGGGCGCTGAGTCACAAGTTCAATGAGATCGACTGGGTGCAGAAACATCCGCGGATGTACCACGAGGCCAACGTGTCACGGCCATCGAACGTGGCGGCCGACAAGGAAGCGATCGCGCTGCTTGCGCAAGGACGGCACGACCTCGTCCTCGACCAATGGGACAGCAAGTTTCGCCCGCTGCCGTGGGAAGGTTTTGGCGGCCATTACCTGCAGATGATCGGTGCGCTCGGTGGCGCCGATTGCCGCAGCAAGGGGACCGCGTTGTCCGACTACGAGAACGCACGCGGTACCGGCAACGTCCACATGTGGTTCGACATCGAGACCACCGAGGCGAAGACAACGCAAGAGGCTTTGGCATGAGCAAGTACCTGCACGAATTTCCGTTCGCGGAACTGCCAGCGGTGATGCGCGGCCCGCGGGTCGAGCGCCGCCGTGTGCTGAGCCATGGCTCGCCATACTGGGGCACCGTGATCGACGGCGACACGCTGCGACTCGACGACGGTCGCGACGTCGCGCTGGCCGATGTCACGCACCTGCCACCGTGCGAGCCGACCAAGATCATCTGCGTGCACCTGTCGTACAGCTCGCGCGGCATGGAGACGCGCAACAAGGCCAAGCCGACGGAGACGCCGACCTATTTCACCAAGCCGCCGACCGCGATGAACGCGCACGGCGGTGAACTCGTGAAGCCTGCCGACTGCAGCTACCTCAACTACGAAGGCGAGCTCGCCGTCGTCATCGGCAAGGTATGCCGCAACGTGACGCCCGACGAAGCCTGGGACTACATGCTCGGCTTCGCACCGGCGCTCGACATGGGACTGCAGAACTTTCGCGACACCGACCAGGGCTCGATGCTGCGCGTGAAGGGCGCCGACGGGATGCTACCGATCGGCCCGGGCCTGGTGACCGGCGTCAACATCTTCGACCAGACCTTGCGCACCTACCGCAACGGCCTGCTCGTTCAGGAGGCCCACATCGGCGACGAGATGGTCTGGGGACCGCACTACATGGTGGCCGACATTGCACGCCACATCACGCTGATGCCCGGCGACGTGGTGCTGACCGGCACGCCGTGCCATTCACGATCGGTCGATCCGGGCGACACCGTCGAAGTGGACATCACGGGCATCGGGCGGCTGACCAGTCATGTGGTCGCGGGCTCGGTGCCACGCGCTTCTGCCCTCGGCGTCGGCCACGCACCGACCGATTCAGACGAAGTGCGGCGCGTGGCGATGGGTCACGATCCGCGGGTGCCGGATCGCTTCAAGGACAACTACCGGGCGGCGGCGCAAGTCCCCAACCGTTAGGCAGGCTCGGGTGCGGCAGGGGCAGCAGCGACTCTTGCTGAGCTTGCTCCGGTCGCTTGTGCTTCTTCAATGCCGTGGTTGCGACGCCTTCGCGCAATGCCGTCGCCAGCACCGGCACGGTGGTCGTCGCGTCGACACCCAACGCGCGCACGACGCACACGCCCGACACACCGCACGCGGCCGCCTCACTCACCTGCCCCGGCTGCAAGATGCCGCCAATCGCAACGACTGGCGCACCGGCCATGGCGTTCCACCAGCGCAGGTTGTCCAGCCCTTGCGGGCGCCACGGCATGTCTTTGGTGAGCGTCGGCCACACCGGCCCGCACGCCACGTAGCGCGGCGCCAGGGCACGGGTCCGGCACAGCTCCCACAGACTGTGCGAACTGATGCCGAGTGCGAGTCCACTGCGCAGCAGCTCGCCGCGACCCGCCTCACCCAGCGCCAGTAAGTCGTCCTGCCCGAGATGCACGCCGCTGGCGCCCAACTCCTGCGCCAGCGCCCAGTGGTCGTTGATGAACAACTCCGCCTTCGCCGCGCGGCAAGCCGCCACGCTGCGCGCGATTTCGTCGCGCAGCATCGCCGTCCAGCGCGCGTCGGGCGCTTGGGCTGGATTCGCGGCATCGAACAGCGGCGGCGTCTTGATGCGCAGTTGCACCGAGCGCACACCGGCGGCCAGCACCTGTCGCACGCGTTCGGCGCTGTCGACGATGGCGTAGAGACCCAGCAACGGATCGTCGCTGCGGCGTGGTGCCGCGAAGCAGGCCGCCTCGCCCCACGACATGCGCGGCAACAGCGCAGGGTCGGCGTGAAAGCCCGGCCGTGCGATCACAGGTCCTGCGCCGGTGCCTGCCGCATGACCGCTTTGGAGCGCCTGCGTGGTCGCCATCTTCGCAAGGACGAGCGCATCGGCCGCGACGTAGCCGAGTGCCAACGCTGCGGCAACACTGCTCGCGAAAGTGCAGCCGGTGCCGTGGTTGTGCGTCGTGTCGACACGCGGCGATGCGAGCCAGCCGGCGGCGTGCTCGGTGTCGATCCAGTCGAGTGCCTCACGCTGCGCACTCTGCACATGGTCCGTGCTGTCGCCGCCGGTAATGCAAGCCGCCGCAGCGCCGCACGCGCGCAGTCGTCGGGCGAGTGCCGGCACGTCGCTGCGGCCAGCGTCATCGCTATCGCCAAGGCCGCTGTCTTGCGCCTCCAACAAACGATGCGCCTCGCGCACGTTCGGCGTGACGACCGTGGCGCGCGGCAGCAGCAGCGCACGGTAGGCCTGCAACACGGCCGCGTCGGCGAACGGCGCGCCACTGCTGGCCGCCAGCACCGGGTCGACGACCAACCCGACCGGGTGATCGCGGCGCAGCCGGTCGATCCAGCGCGCCACGCATTCGATCTGCGCCACACCGCCCAGCAAACCGGTCTTGATGACCAGCGGCGGCATGTCGGCAGCGAGTGCTTCGAGTTGTGCGTCGAGCCACGCGACCGGCAGCGGCTCGATGCGCGCGACGCTGCGCGAGTTTTGCGCGGTGACAGCCGCCACCACCGGACACAGGTGCACGCCGAAGGCATCGGCGGCGCGCTGATCGGCTGCCAGCCCCGCGCCGCCGCCGCTGTCGGTGCCGGCGATGCTCCAGATCACCGGCGGCCTCATCGCGCGACCTCGCCGATCAGAAATGGTTGCCCACCCACCGGCGTGCTGGCGACCGCGAAGTCTTGCCGTGCCATGACGCCGGCTTGCCAGCCACCGCGCCCGGCCTCGACGGCATGCCGAAACGCACCGGCCATTCGCACCGGGTCGCGCGCTTGTGCGACCGCAGAATTCAACAGCACCGCGTCGAAGCCCATCTCCATCGCCAATGCCGCGTGCGAGGGCGCACCGAGGCCGGCGTCGACGATCAACGTCGCGTCGGGCAGCCGCTCGCGCAAGGTGCGCAGGGCCCAGGGGTTCAACAGCCCCTGCCCCGAGCCGATCGGCGCGCCCCACGGCATGAGCACGGCGCAACCCGCATCGAGCAATCGCCGGCAGGTGACGAGGTCGTCGGTGCAATACGGCCACACTACGAAGCCGTCGCGAACCAGCGTCTGTGCAGCGACCAGCAGTTCGGCCGGGTCGGGCTGCAGCGTGTGCTCGTCGCCCACGACCTCCAGCTTGATCCACCGGGTGTCGTACATCTCACGCGCCATGTGCGCCAGCGTGACCGCGTCGCGTGCGGTGCGACAGCCGGCGGTGTTGGGCAACAGGCGGGCGCCCTGTCGCAGCAGTGCCTCGCGCACGATCGTCATGAAGCCGTTGTCGCCACCGCCGCCATCCGTTCTTGCCATCGCCCGCTTCAGGCCGACGGTGACGACCTGCGTACCAGCGGCAGCGATGGCGTCGCGCAGCGTGTGCGGCGATGGATAGCCGGCCGTGCCGAGCAAGAAGCGGCTGCGCATCTGCACGCCATCGACCGTCCAGAAGTCGTCGGATGCAGTGGCGGCGGGTTGCGTGGGTTGTTCTGTCATCACAAGTCTCCCCGGCTCAGCCGCCGACGATGGGTTGAAAAAACAGCACGACATCACCGCTTTGCAGCACGCGCCGGTCGCGTTGTCCGCGCGGCACGAAGTCGCCGTTGATGGCCGTGCCCATGGCCAGCGGCGCGTGGCCCAGCGACTGCATCAATGCAGCCAGCGTCATGCCGGCAGCGACTTCGCGAGGTGCACCGTCGAGTTGCACGGTGATCGTTGCGATGGGCTTGCCGGTATGCATGTCGGTTTGGGTGGCGTCGGTCACGCGGTTCAGGTCGTTCATGTCAGTCATGTCGTTCATGCAGCAAGCGCCTCTTCCACCAACGCTGGCGCCAGCAGCCAGCCATGCCTGAACAGTCCGTTGATGCGCACCAGTCCGTCGCGCACTTCCACCACCGGCGCATGGTCCGGTAATGCGGGTCGCAGGTTACGGTCGAGCCGCAGGATGCGGGCTTCGGCGAGCGCGGGCAGGATGCTGTGCGCCGCGGCCATCAACTCGACCGCGCTTTGCAACGACACCGGCGAACGGTCTTCGCTTTCGATCTCGCTCGCGCCCACGACGACAACGTCACCGGGCCGCGGCACGACATAGACGCGGTGCCGAGGATGCAGCAGTCGGACGGGCCGCGTCAGCCCGAGTCCCGGCGCATGCAGCCAGACAGTTTCACCACGAACGCCGCGCACCGGCAAGGCGGGCCGCGCGCCCACGCCGCGCACGTCGAACACCGTGTCGAAGCGCTGCCAGCCGAGTCTCTCGACGTGCAGGGCGCCGGGCTCGAGGTCGGTCACGCGGCGCTGCCAACACCAGCGCACACCGGCCGCGCCGTCGTGCAGTGCCGCCATCGCGGCGGCAGCGTCGATCTGCGCTTCACCCGGCAGCAGCCATGCATGCGCCACGCTGGCGAGCGCCGGTTCGAGCGCTGCCAATGCGGCTGCATCGAGAGTCTCTGCCGGCATCAGCCCGGCGACTTCGTGGTTGCCAAGGCGGGCGAGCACGCGCTCGGCGCTGCCCTTGTCGGCGCGGTGCGCGAGCATCAGACTGCCGCGTTCCGCGAAGTGCGGCGGCCCCGGAAGCTGCCGCACGATGTCGCGCCAAAGCCCAATGGAACGCAGGCCCCGCACGGCGATGTCGGCGGTCGCGTTGTCGAGTTCGGCCAGCGGGCTCAACATGCCGGCCGCGGTGAAGCCGGCGGCACCCTGGCCGTTGAAGCGCGCTACCGCGTCGTCGGCCGGATCGAACACCGTCACCGCATGGCCGGCGCGCGACAGCTGCCAGGCGAGCAAGCGCCCGAGCAGCCCGGCACCGGCGATGCCCATGCTTTTGGCGTGCGCCATGGAAGGCGCCACTCAGGCCTGCGGCACGATCGGAATGTAGAGCTCGCCGCCGGCTGCCTTGAACTCGCTTGACTTGCTGGCCATGCCCGCATCGAGCGCCTGTGTTTCGGTCAGGCCGCGCAGTGCCGCGAACTCGCGCACCTCCTGCGTGATCTTCATCGAACAGAATTTCGGGCCGCACATGGAACAGAAGTGCGCGACCTTGCTGCTGTCTTTGGGCAAGGTCTCATCGTGGAATTCGCGAGCGGTGTCGGGGTCGAGACCGAGGTTGAACTGGTCCTGCCAACGAAAGTCGAAGCGCGCCTGCGACAGCGCATCGTCACGCGCCCGTGCGCCGGGATGGCCCTTGGCCACGTCGGCCGCGTGGGCTGCGATCTTGTAGGCGATGATTCCCTGCTTCACGTCGTCGCGGTCCGGCAGGCCCAGGTGTTCCTTGGGCGTGACGTAGCACAGCATGGCGGTGCCGGCCCAGCCGATCATGGCGGCGCCGATGGCGCTCGCGATGTGGTCGTAGCCCGGCGCGATGTCGATGGTCAGCGGCCCGAGTGTGTAGAACGGCGCTTCGTGACAGGTCTTCAACTGCTCGTCCATGTTGGCCTGGATCAAGTGCATCGGCACGTGGCCCGGTCCTTCGATCATGGTCTGCACGTCGTGCTTCCAGGCGATTTTGGTGAGCTCGCCCAGCGTGTGCAGTTCGGCAAACTGGGCCTCGTCGTTGGCATCCGATGCGCAGCCCGGGCGCAACGCATCGCCCAGCGAAAAGCTCACGTCGTAAGCCTTCATGATGTCGCAGATGTCTTCGAAGTGCGTGTAGAGAAAGCTTTCCTTGTGGTGCGTGATGCACCACTTGGCCATGATCGATCCGCCGCGCGACACGATGCCGGTACGCCGCCCCGCCGTCAGATGGATGAAGCCCAGGCGCAGTCCGGCATGGATGGTGAAGTAGTCGACGCCTTGTTCCGCCTGCTCGATCAGCGTGTCGCGGTAGATCTCCCAGGTGAGGTCTTCGGCCACGCCGTTCACCTTCTCGAGCGCCTGATAGATCGGCACGGTGCCGATCGGCACCGGGCTGTTGCGCACGATCCAGTCGCGCGTGGTGTGGATGTTGCGGCCGGTCGACAGGTCCATCACGTTGTCTGCGCCCCAACGGATCGACCACACCAGCTTTTCGACTTCTTCCTCGATGCTCGAGGTGACTGCCGAATTGCCGATGTTGGCGTTGATCTTGACCTTGAAGTTGCGCCCGATCGCCATCGGCTCGACTTCGGGATGGTTGATGTTGCCCGGGATGATGGCGCGGCCACGGGCCACTTCGTCGCGCACGAACTCGGGCGTGATGATCTTGGGAATGTTCGCGCCCATCGGGTTGCCGGCGAGGCGTTTTTCGCGCGCCGCATCGGCCATGTACGGCGCCATCCATTCGCGCTTGCCGTTCTCGCGCAACGCGACGTATTCCATCTCGGGCGTGACGATGCCGCGCCGCGCGTAGTGCATCTGCGTCACGTTGCCGCTCTGGCCGGCACCGGTGCGGGCGCGCCGTGGCGTGCGTTGCAACGAGGCGGCGCCGGCACGCAATTCGGCAATGCGCTGGGCATCGCGGTCGGCATGCGTCGCCCCGTCGTCCAGCGCCAGATGCAGGCGGCCTTCATAGCTTTCGGTGTCGCCGCGCTCGGCCACCCACATATCGCGCACGCTCGGCAGTCCGCGGCGCACGTCGATGTCGATCGTGGCATCGGTGTAAGGGCCGGAGGTGTCGTAGAGCGAGACGCGCTCGCCATTGGTTAACGCCACCTCGCGCACCGGCACGTTGAGGTCTGGGCGGCTGCCGGCGATGATGCCTTTGGTGGAAGCGGGAAAGGGTTCGCGGGTGAGCGCGAGAAGAGACGCGAACTTGTCGATGGCATTCATGCGGGGCACTCCTGGTTGCAAGACAACGGGTGCTCCGCGATGGCTCCGGGACAGCGCCCGTCATCGGCGGACGGGCACACAGGGGAGTCGCAGCTCTTCTTACGCTGGTATGAACCAGATCAAGTTCGCGGGTTCGGACTGACCATCTCAGCACGCGCTTGCGTGCACCCCGGAGCGGGGCCGATTCTGGGCATGGTGCGCGCGGAAGTCAACCAGCAATGCCCCGCCTGACGGTCTTCCACCGCAACGTTGGGGCGGTGAAAATAAGTCCTGCCCGGAGACCGCGAGACTGCACGGTGTCTCCTCAGTGACTTCTCAGTGATTGCGCTGTGGGCTGTTCAAGAAAAAACCATGACGACTTCAGCATCTCCCACACCGTACAAACGCGACTTCCCGACAGCGTTCGGCGCCATTCGCAAGCTGCTCGCCGATGGCAACGACACGACACAGGTGTTCGTCATCATGCGAGCGCTCAACGGCCCGGCACCGCGCCATAACTACGCTCGCTTGATGCACACGCCGGCTGGCAGAAAGCTTGCCTACCGCCGCGTCGAACTAGCGGAGCGATTCTCCGATCCGGCCTTCATCGCGAGCTTTGCGCCGGGCACCGTCGGCGCCGAGTACCGCGCGTTTCTTGAACGAACCGGATACAGCGCCGCCGGTCTGGCAGAGATATCCAATCTCAAACGTGAGCCGCTGGTCGAAGACCCTTACGCATGGAGCGCAAGGCGCACGCGCGACGTGCACGACATCTGGCACGTGCTCACCGGCTACAAGGCCGACGAGAGTCTGGGTGAAGCGGCGCTGGTCGCGTTCAGCTTCGCCCAATCGGGCGGACTGGGCTGGGCCTTTATTGCGTTGGCTGCCTCCTTGAAGAGTCTGCGCGTGACTGGAAATTCCGTGTTCGCGCGTGCGGTGATCGAAGGCTGGCGCAACGGCCGCAAGGCGGCGTGGCTACTGGGTGAAGACTACGAGTTGCTTTTGCACGAGCCGCTCCCCGCAGCGCGCGAACGCCTCGGCATCGCGCCTCCGACCCGCTATGTGTCGGCGCAAGGCGTGCTGGCCGAGCATCTCGCCTGATGGCGCTCGTTCGATGACGCCTATGCGGCGGCTGCCCGGCTCGGCGCTTCTCCTGGCCGCCGCATTGCTCGCGGGTTGTGGCAGTCAGCAAACTTCAGCGCCCCGCGCGCCACGCGCCGCGCTGTCATCGGAGCAAGCCAACGACATCGCGATCCATGCACTCGGTCTGGTCGGTACGCCCTATCGATATGGTGGCAATACGATCGAAGGCGGCTTCGATTGCAGCGGCCTCATCGGCTATGTCTACCGCTCCCGCATGGGCGCCACGCCGCCGCGCACGGTGGCGCAACTCTCCGACTTCGGCGATCCGGTAGCGACACGCGAACTCCGCTCCGGCGACATGGTGCTTTTCGGAAGCGGAAGGCCGACGCATGCCGGCATCTACGTCGGTGAAGGGCGCTTCGTGCATGCGCCTTCGACTGGTGGTGAAGTACGGCTCGACCGGCTCGACGGTCCTTACTGGTCGCGGCAGACGCTCAAGGTGCGGCGGCTTTGATGTGCGTCAAACCCGATGACATCGCTCGGCCGCAAGATCGCGCCAGACACTTGAGGATCGATCCATGTTCAAACGCATTCTTGTAGCCACCGACGGCTCTACGTTGTCGAAGAAGGCCGTGCGCGCTGCCATCACGCTGGCGGCGCTGCACGACGCGCAACTGGTCGCGCTGACCGTCGTGCCGCGCTATCCGACGAGCTACCTCGATGGCGCGATGGCGTTTTCTGCCGAGGAGATCGCAACCACCGAAAAGCGCTGGGCCGACTCCGCGCAAGCCGTGCTCGACGACATCGTTACGGCCGCCGAGGCCAAAGGCGTGGACATCAAGACCGCGACCATGAGTTCCGATCAGGTGGCCGAATCGGTGATCCGCGCGGCACGCAAGCATCGCAGCGAGCTGATCGTGATGGCATCCCATGGCCGCAAGGGGTTGAAGCGGTTGCTGCTGGGCAGCGAGACGCAGCATGTGCTCACGCACTCTTCTCTGCCGGTGCTGGTGCTGCGCTGAAGCTCATCTGAACATCAAGGAAGCAACCGCTGCCACAACGGCTTGCGCTTTGGCTCCAACGCCTCCAACGTCCCGTTGATGGTCGTGGCGCCGGCGAAGCGACGTCGCGCTTCCTCCTCGTGCGCTTGCGCCACATGACGTGCCCCCTCGTCGCCATGCATGACCGCGCGGCGCCAGTTCAAGGTGCGCGCGATGAGGTCTTGATCTGTGAGTTGGTCGGGTTGTGTCATGCCCGGATTGTCAGTTACATATTAGTTACAAATAGGGAACTTTCGCACGGCTGAGGGCTAAAAGCGGGCTGTGCGCCTCAGCGTCATTGCATCCGTGAATTACGCCACTCGCGCGGTGACCGACCGAAGCGCTCACGGAACGCGCGGCTGAAATGCGCGGCGTCGTTGAAGCCTCGCGCATAGGCGATTTCGCCTACGGGGCGCCCCGCCAGTCGTGGCTCGAGCAGGTCTTTGCTGCATGCTTCGAGCCGGCGTTCCCAGATGTATTGCGAGGCGGTGAGCGGCTCGCTCTTGAAGACCCGATGGATGTGGCTGGCCGACACACCGAGCTCGGCGGCCAGGCTGCTCACGGACAACGTCGGGTCGGCCAGTTGCTCGTCGATGCGGCGCTTCACGCGCGCCAAGTGATAGGCCGTCAGATTGCTGAGGCCGGGTGCGCGCGCCGCCGGCAAGGTCTGCAGACCCGCGACAAGAATGCTCTGCACGCCGTTGGCCACGGCGAGCGCTGAAGCCGGCTGCAAGGTGTCGATGTCTTCTCGCAGCGTCCGAATCATGCCGAGCAACAGGTGCCCGGCGCCTTCACGGCCGGACACCGTCGTGGCGGTCAGTGTTTCGGTGTTGCGCAGTTCGCTGCGCAGACGCTCGCCCGGCAGCTTGAGCACGATCTGCTCGAACGCATCGTCGAAGCGCAACTCGTAGGGCTGAGTGCTGTCGTACAGCGCAAAGTCGCCGGCCGACAGCACCGCGTCGCGGCCGTCTTGCCGCACCACCCCTTTGCCCTTCGCCTGGATGCTCACCAGAAAATAATCGTCCGACGAGCGCGCAATGTGGCCTGCGGTGCGTGTCACGTTCTGTGCGCTCGACGTCACCACCGACACGTCGAGGCTGGGCAGCGTGTGCTGCCGGATGCTGCCTTCGAAATTGCCTGCCTCGTCCGGGCGCACCGGATCGCATCCGAGCTGCACGTAGACGTTGCAGATCATGTCGGTCCAGTACGCGAGTCGCTGGTTGCGGGGAACCGCGTCGGTGCTGAGCAATTGATTCATGGATAAGTCCCGAAGTGCGCTCCAGAAGTGCGTTCTCGAAATGCGTTCTGCCACGCTGGAACAAGAACGCCGCGCGTGTCGGACAAAGTGTTTGCTGGCGGCGAACTTACGCTTCAAGCAACCCGCATGCCATCGCGCAAACCCGAAGCGCACGGCGCGGCCGATCCTTCCAACCCGCCAGGAGAAACCAACATGCCCCGTGCTGCCCATCCCAAGTTTCGCGTCGCTGCCGTGCAGGCGGCGCCGGTGTTCCTCGACCTCGACGGCACCATCGACAAGACCATCGACCTGATGGCCGACGCTGCCGCGCAAGGCGTCAAGCTCATCGCGTTTCCGGAGACCTGGCTGCCCGGCTATCCGTGGTGGATCTGGCTCGATTCACCAGCGTGGGGCATGCAGTTCGTGCAGCGCTACAACGACAACTCGCTGGTGGTCGGCTCACCCGACTTCGACCGGCTCCGCGATGCGGCGCGCAAGCACAAGATCTGGCTGTCCACAGGCTACAGCGAGAAAGCTGGCGGTAGCCTCTACATTGCGCAGATGCTGATCGACGACCAGGGCAACACGGTGCAGACGCGCCGCAAGCTCAAGCCCACGCACGTCGAGCGCACGGTGTTCGGCGAAGGCGACGGCTCCGACCTGACGGTGTGCGAAACAGCGATCGGCAATATCGGCTCGCTCTGCTGCTGGGAGCATCTGCAACCGCTCAGCAAGTACGCCATGTACGCGCAGAACGAGCAGATCCATTGCGGCGCATGGCCGAGCTTTTCTCTCTACCGCGGCGGCGCATACGCGCTTGGAGCCGAGGTCAACAACGCGGCAAGCCAGGTCTACGCGGCGGAAGGCCAGTGCTTCGTGATCGCACCCTGTGCCACCGTGTCGCCGGCGATGAGCGACCTGCTGTGCACCGACGCGGGCAAGAAGCAGATGCTGCTCACCGGAGGCGGCTTTGCGCTCATCTACGGCCCGGACGGCTCGCCAATGGGAACCAATCTCCCGGAAGACCAGGAAGGCCTGGTCATCGCCGACATCGACCTCGGAATGATCTCGCTCGCCAAGGCGGCGGGGGATCCGAGTGGGCACTACTCGCGACCCGACGTCACGCGCCTGCTGTTGAACAAGACACGGCGTGAGGCGGTGGTTTTCGAGCGGACGGCCGAGCGCGAATCGGGTGCGTTCGAGGTGGCTGCGCCGGTCGCCCCTTCGCCCGCCGTTGCCGCGGAATCCATCTTGCAGAGCGCGCGCGTCCCGCTCGCTGCCTGACCGGAACCGAGCCACGGAGCAACGCATGGAATCCGCCATCGCAGAGCATTTGAAGTGTCCGCGTACACGGCATCGCCGGGTCGAGGACGACTACGCACCGCCCTACCCCGATCGCATCGCCGCGTGTCGAGCACTACGAGACCATGTTCAACACGCCCGATCGCTTCGAAGGCGTCGGCATGGTCATGGGCGAACTCAGCGGCGAACTGCAGGAGCACGGCTACTGGGGCTCGATGCGCGACCGCATTCCACTGTCGCAGACCGATGCGATGTCGCCGTCGGGCTCGCGCGCGGTCGTGGCCGGAGCGCCGCTGCCAGGCCAGCGCGTTTGAGTCGCTGGTCACCAGAACATCGCGATGATCCGCTCCGGTCAGGAATGGACCGACACCGCGGGCACGGAACGCACGATGTATGTCGAAGAAATGGAGCCCGTGTTGCGCGAAGGCATGGACTTTCTGCGCGACCGGGGTTTGTCGATCGGCTGCTACAGCAACCGCTACATGACCCATCTCGACGCCGCGGGTGCGCCACTGCAAAAGTCGTTCGGTCTCAGCTATTGGCGGTCATTGGCAGACATGGAACGCTGGGCCGAATCGCATCCGACGCACGTGGCGATCTTCGGCGGCTTCATGCGCTACGTGCAGGCGCTCGAGTTCCAGGTCAAGCTGCGCGTGTATCACGAGGTCTCGGTTTTGAAGGCGGACGAGCAGCGCTACGAGTACATCAACTGCCATGCACGCACCGGACTCATGAACGGCTTGCAACATGCGAGTTGAGTAGACAACGAAAGGCCCGCCGTCTTGCGAGGGCGGGCCTTTCGATCAAGCGCCATTGCGGGCGCTGACATTCGGTTTAGCGCGTCGGCTTGAACGGAGCGCGCTTGGCAGCTTCACGAGGAACGAACACCTTGCCGGCACCACCGTGGCCTGCACCATGACCAGCGCTTGCGCCGCGGGGCGCGAAGCCCTCGCTGCGACCACCGCCAGCACCACCGCGCGGTGCGCCGTCGCCGAATCCGGGCTTGCGACCGTAGCCGCCGCCTTCTTCGCGAGCGCCACCACCGAAGCCGGCATTGTTACCGCCGCCGAAGCCGCTGTTGCCGCCACTGTTGCCCTGGTAGTTGCCACGCGGGCCCGGTGCGCTCGGACCACGCGGAGCGCGGTCGTTGAAGCCGGTCGCACCAGCGTAGTTGCTGCTGCCGCCACCAAAGCCGCCGCCATTGCCGCCGAAGCCACCACGATGGCCGCCAGCGCCACCACCGCCGCCGAACTTGCGGTCACGCGAATGGTTGTCACGGCTGTCGCGGGCACCGCCGCGGAACTCGCCCATCGGCGGGCGCGATTGCGGCATGCGCTGTTGCGGTTCCAAGCCGGGAATCGTCTCGGAGTTGAACTGCTGACGGCTGTACTGCTCGATGTCCATGATCTTGCGGCGATCGCGGAATTCGGCGAACGTGATGGCCAAACCATCGCGCCCTGCACGGCCGGTACGACCGATGCGGTGGGTGTAATCCTCGGCCTTCATCGGCAAGCCGAAGTTGAAGACGTGGGTGATCGTCGGCACGTCGATGCCGCGTGCGGCCACGTCCGTTGCCACCAGGATCTGCACCTGGCCCTGGCGCAGTGCCATCAGGCGACGATTGCGCAGGCCCTGGCTCAGCGCGCCATGCAATGCCACGGCGCTGAAGCCGGTTTGCTGCAGGTCGGCGGCGAGGCCGTCGCACTCGACTTGCGTGCTGGCGAACACGATCGCCTGGTTGATGGTGGTGTCACGCAACCAATGGTCGAGCAGCTTGCGCTTGTGCTGGCTGTTGTCGGCCCAGAACAGCACTTGCTTGATGTTCGCGTGCTTTTCTTGCGGGCTGTCGATGGTGATGCGCTGGGGTTCGCGCATCACGCGCTGGGCCAGTTGCTGAATGCGCGGCGCGAAAGTCGCGCTGAACATCATCGTTTGCTGACGCCCGATCGTGAGCTGGTTCACTTCTGCGAGATCGTCGGAAAAACCGAGGTCAAGCATGCGGTCGGCTTCGTCGACGACCAGGAACTTGACCTGATCGAGCTTGATTTGCATCGAGCGCTGCAGGTCGAGCAAACGACCCGGCGTAGCGACGACGAGGTCGGCGTTCTGCAGCTTGGCGATCTGCAACTGGTAGGGCATGCCGCCCACCACGTTGGCGATGCGCAGGCCGCGGCAATGCTTGACCAGCTCGATGGCGTCGTGTGCGACCTGCTGCGCGAGTTCGCGCGTCGGGCACAGGATCAAGGCGCCTGGCGTGGCAGCCTTGAAGTTGCGGTTGCTGGTCGGGTCTTTGCGCTTCGGCTTCTTGAGCGGCGCTTCACCGCGGGCAGCAGCTTCAGCGGCCTGGCGCTGAAACTCGGCCTTGGCTTCGGCTTCGGCCTCTGCCTGGCGCTTGAGCAGCGTGTGCAGCACAGGCAGCAGGAAAGCGGCGGTCTTGCCGCTGCCGGTCTGGCTCGACACCATCAGGTCGACGAAACGTGCAGCGCCGTTTTGATCGACATCGCCACCCATGGCGAGCGGAATGACCTTGTCTTGCACCGTGGTCGGCTGGGTGAAGCCCAGGTCGGCGACGGCGGCGATCAGTTCAGGTGCGAGGCCGAGACGGACGAAGCCGTTCGGCAGCGCAGGCGCTTCCACGATTGCTTCATCAGCAGCGGTAGCGATTTCGTTGTTTGGTTCGACATCCGACGCAACTGCGTCGAGTGCTTCCAGGATGGGTGCTTCCGACACGGCGTCGGGAGCAACGGAAAATTCAGTGGATTGCACAGGCGCGAATTCGCCCTGCGCTTCAAAAGCGTCGGTCATGATTCAATCTTCATACGCGAGCGCTGCCGTAAGCGGCGCTCCGTTGGTGGTTAAAAACATCAACCATCCAACGACATTCAGCAGAGGCTTTCGCCAGGGCTGCGGCCTTTTTGATTTGCAGCCGGAACCAGAGAAACTGGTTACCGAAAGCAATCGGGCGCGGTGTGCAAGACAGGGAGATGCAAGAGACGCTGCCGTTGCCACCAAAGGCTCACCGCAGCGAAGCCATCGATTATCGCATGGCTCCGGGTTTTTACCTAATCGTCAGTCGGTCAAACGCAGAAAGGTGGTGCGGTAATGCGCCAGCTCTTCGATCGACTCGTGCACGTCGGCCAAAGCGGTGTGCGCTTGCTGCTTCTTGAAGCTGCTGTACGCACTCGGCTTCCAGCGCTTGGCCAGTTCCTTCAACGTGCTGACATCAAGGTTGCGGTAGTGAAAGTACGCCTCGAGCTTCGGCATGTACTTGACCAGAAACCGCCGGTCCTGACCGATGGTGTTGCCGCACATCGGCGAGCTGGTCTTGGGAATGTATTTAGAGATGAACTCGAGCATCTGCTGCTCGGCCGCCGCTTCGTCGAGCGTCGACGCTTTCACCTTGTCGACCAGGCCGCTACGGCCATGCGTGCCTTTGTTCCACGCATCCATGGCGTCGAGCACTTCGTCGGTCTGGTGAATGACCAGCACGGGGCCTTCGATCCGAGGCGTCAGATCAGGACCGGTGACGACAACGGCGATCTCGAGCAAGCGCTCTTTTTCCGGATCGAGGCCGCTCATCTCGCAATCGAGCCAGACCAGGTTCAGGTCGCTCTTTTTAAGCGTTACGGGCGCTGCGGCGGACGTCGGTGTCGCAGTTGCAGCAGTGGTCGGAGCACCAGTCGAATCAGTAGGTTCAGGCATCGGGGGATTGTCACCGATGACCTGCGAGGCGCAGGTGCGGGGACTAAACTCGTGGCCCATGTCCTCATCGATGATCTTTACTGTCGCCTTCGCCGCTGCGCTGGTTGCCGGCCTGCTCGTGAAGTTCTGGCTCGCCTCACGGCAGATGCGCCACGTCGCCCGGCACCGCAACAACGTGCCGACGCCGTTCGCTCAAACCATCAGCCTCGCGGCGCACCAGAAAGCGGCCGACTACACCATCGCCAAGTCGCGCTTCGGCTTGATCGAAATGGCGTGGGGCGCCGTAATTTTGCTGGGCTGGACGCTGCTCGGTGGCCTCGATGTGGTCAACAAGCTGCTGCTCGCTTGGCTTGGCGGCGGCATGACCCAGCAATTGGCGCTGCTCGTCGCGTTCGCGGCGATCGGTGGCTTGCTCGAACTGCCCTTCACGCTCTGGCAAACCTTCAGGTTGGAAGAGCGCTTCGGCTTCAACAAGATGACGCTCAAGCTGTGGCTGGCCGATGCAGTGAAGTCGACGGTGCTGGGCACGGTGATCGGCCTGCCCATCGCTGCGTTGATCCTCTGGCTGATGGGCGCAGCCGGCACCTTCTGGTGGCTTTGGGCCTGGTGCGCGTGGATGGGTTTTAACCTGCTGCTCATGCTGATCTACCCCAGCTTCATCGCGCCGCTCTTCAACAAGTTCAAGCCGCTCGACGACCCCACGCTGCAGGCGCGCGTGACCGCGTTGATGAAGCGTTGCGGCTTCGCGGCCAAAGGCCTGTTCGTGATGGACGGCAGCACGCGCAGCGCGCATGCCAACGCGTACTTCACCGGCTTTGGTGCAAGCAAGCGCGTTGTGTTCTACGACACATTGCTACGCCAGCTGAGCGCCTCCGAGGTCGAGGCCGTGCTCGCACACGAACTCGGACACTTCAAGCACAAGCACATCGTGAAGCGACTGGTCGCCATGTTCGCCTTGAGCCTCGCAGGCTTCGCGTTGCTGGGTTTGGTCTCGTTGCAGAGCTGGTTCTTTGCCGGTCTGGGCGTGCAGCCCAACATGGGTTCGCCCAACAGCGCGTTGGCCCTGCTGCTTTTCATGATCGCTGTGCCGGTCTTCGGCTTCTTCGTGGCGCCGCTGTCGGCACGCCTGTCGCGCAAGCACGAGTTCGAAGCCGACGCGTATGCCGTCTCGCAAAGCAGTGGCGCCGACCTGTCTGCCGCACTGCTCAAGCTCTATCAGGACAACGCCTCGACGCTCACGCCTGACCCGGTGTTCGTCAAGTTCTACTATTCGCATCCGCCCGCCTCCGAGCGCCTGCAACGCATGGCGCTCGTGCCGGCAACAGCCTGACCCTGAAAGCGCACCATGAGCAACAGCATGTTCAAACCCAAAGATTGGAAAGTCTTGCCGCGCAGAGCATTGACTGCGACCGAGATCGTCGCCAGCCTGTCGAAGCTCGCCGGCTGGAAGCTGAGCGGCGACGGCGCGGATGTTGTCATCGAAAAGACGTACAGCTTCAATAACTACTTCGAGACGATGGCGTTCGTGAATGCGCTGGCCCTCATCGCCCACATGCAAGACCATCACCCCGATCTGTCGGTGCACTACAACCGATGCGTGGTGCGCTTCAACACACATGACGTGAGCGGGCTTTCAGCTACCGACTTCGACTGCGCCCGCCAAGCCGATGCGCTGCTGTCGACCGCTTCCACCGCATGAGAATTGCTGCATGAGCCATATCAGGTATCGCGCCATTGGCTAAGCAGCCACGCGATCTTCCCGGCGGCGCCACCCTGCGCGATGGCCTCGTCATCGCTGCCCACGGTCGTCACTGCCTCGTCGAAACGCCCGAGGGCGAACGCCTCATTTGCCACCCGCGTGGCAAGAAGAGCCAGTCGGTCGTCGGTGACCGCGTGCGCTGGCAAGCGACCGAAGACGAAGGCACCATCGAGCAGGTGCTGCCGCGTCGCAACCTCTTCTATCGGCAAGACGAGATCCGCACCAAGTCGTTCGCGGCCAACCTCGACCACGTGCTGATCCTGATCGCCGCCGAGCCTGATTTTTCAGAGCATCAACTTGCGCGAGCGTTGATCGCTGCCGAGGCTGAGCGCATCACACCGATCATCGCGCTCAACAAGAGCGACTTGGCGCTGCCCTTCGAACGCGCCTGGGCAAAGCTGTTGCCTTACCGGCGAATGCAGCATGGCGTGCTGCCGTTGTCTCTGAAGGCATCGGGCGAGGCCGATCGCGAATCGCTGATGAAGTTGCTGGCCGGTAAAACCACGCTGGTACTCGGCCCTTCGGGCGCGGGCAAGAGCACGCTTATCAACCTGCTGGTGCCCGGCGCCACCGCACTGACCCGCGAAATTTCGCAGGCGCTGAATTCGGGCAAGCACACCACCACCAGCACGACCTGGTACTGGGTCGATGCCGACCACACCACCGGACTGATCGACTCGCCGGGGTTCCAGGAGTTCGGCCTGCATCACATCTCGCCGACGCAGCTCACCGGCCTGATGCCCGATATCGCCGCGCACGCGAACAACTGCAAGTTCTACAACTGCACGCATCTGCACGAACCGGGCTGCGGTGTCATTGCGAATGTAGAAACCGCCGACAAACCGGGCGCCATCAGCGCGACTCGCTACAAGATATACGGCGAATTGTTTGCCGAGTTGAGCCAGACGCGCTACTGAGCAGGCAGTGAGTTAGGAGCGGCGCGCGGTAGGACAGCCGCACCCGATGCGAACGCCACGCGCTCCACCCGGTAGCCGCGCTGGCGCAAGAGCCCTGGCAGGCCGGCGGGCCCGATCATGTGAAGCGCGCCCACCGCGGCGAATACGCTGCGGCCTTTTTTGTGCAGCGCATCGATGGCACCAGCGAGCGCCGGATTGCGGTCGTCGATCAAGCGCCTGATCGCGGCGATCTCTTTTGGCGTGGTCATGCAATCGCACCACTGTGCGTAGCTTTCGAGTCTGGACAAATCCGACTCCGCCCAGGTCGTCAGCAGCGTTCGGGTCAAGGCTTTGGAGCGATCTCCTTCCAGCGCGTCGAGCGCATCCGTGATCTCGTCGACGTCGACCACCGCATCCGGACCAAGCATCGCATCGGCCTGTACCTCCGGCGTTTCGAGCGAGACGATCGGCTTGCGTTCGGCGCGTGCCTGCTCGGCCAGCATCTGGTCGGCACCGTACTCGAAGTACAAGCCATCGGCACGCAGGCCGATCAATTCGATGGTGCTCAGCAACATCGAGGGGTGCATTTTTCCGACCAAGGTTTCGGGCAGGCAAACGCGTGCCAGCTGCGCATTCACCCGCGGCACGAGCGCCGTCGGCACGTCGCCAGCGTGGCGCGAGATAAGCTTCGCGAATCGCTGCTGGATCGAAGGATCGTCGACGTCCATTTCCAGCGCGAGCGTCTTGCTGGCGCGCAAGGCCGCAGCAGTCTTTGGTCCCGGCAACGCCCAGTCCTGCTTGTTGATATGGATCGTTCCATAGAGCCATGACGTGTGGCTGGCCGTACTGATGCGCCAAAGAAAACCGCGATCGCGCGGTTCGCCCAGCGTCGGCGTCAGCTGACCTGCAGCCAGTTTCGGCGCGGGCGGACATTCGGCCCCATGCGCCGCGCTCGCCCACAGCGAAAGCCACGCGACGACGAACACTAAGGCAGCGATCCAGCGACCACCGTAGCGGCGACCATGATCGACACCGAGACCGGCGCAGGACATCAGCCGAGCACGGT
Organism: Variovorax sp. LG9.2; assembly: GCF_035018885.1. NCBI lineage: Bacteria > Pseudomonadati > Pseudomonadota > Betaproteobacteria > Burkholderiales > Comamonadaceae > Variovorax > Variovorax sp. LG9.2. Next base: position 59,639 of record NZ_JASJXB010000008.1, read on the forward strand.
CTGCAGCGCATCGATCAGCGTGCTGCACTGATCGCGCGTGCCAATGCTGATACGCAGGTACTGGTCGATGCGCGGCTGTGCGAAATGGCGCACAAGCACGGCCCGTTCCCGCAGCGCGGCAGCGAGCATGGCTGCATCGTGATCAGCATGGCGCACGAAGACGAAGTTGGCTTGTGACGGCAGCACTTCGAAGCCCAGATCTTCCAGCTGCAAGCTGAGGCCCTCGCGCGTGTCCATCACCGCTTTGCGCGTGGATTCGAAGTAGCGCTCGTCCTCGATCGCCGCGACGGCGCCAGCGCTCGCGAGGCGATCGAGTGGATACGAGTTGAAGCTGTCTTTGACGCGCGTCAACGCGTCGATCAGATGCGACTGTCCGCAGGCGAAGCCGACACGCAATCCGGCCAGCGAATGCGACTTCGACAAAGTTCGCACCACGAGCAGGTTCGGATAGAGCGCCACCAGCGGCAATGCACTTTCGCCGCCGAAGTCGACGTAGGCCTCATCGACCAGCACGACGCGATGCGGGCAGGCCATCAGCAATTGCTCGATGCGCTCGAGCGGCAGGCCGATGCCGGTCGGTGCATTCGGGTTGGCTATGACGATGCCGGCACAGCCGTCGACAGACTGCGCGCGCGCAGCTAGCGCATCGACGTCGATGCGCAGGTCATCATCCGCTGGCTGCAGCTCGCAGGCGATGCCATAGAGCTGCGCGTACACCTTGTAGAAGCTGTAGGTGATGTCGGGAAGGAGCAGCGGTTCAGCCTGCTGAAAGAAAGCAAAGAACGCGTGCGCAAGCACTTCGTCCGATCCGTTGCCGACGAAAACCTGCTGCGCGTTCAACCCATGTCGATGCGCGATGGCTTCACGCAACGCCATCGAAGTCGGATCGGGGTAGCGCTCCAGCCCGCTTTCAGACGCACGCTGTATCGCATCGATGGCAAGCGGTGACGGCGGGTACGGGTTCTCGTTGGTGTTGAGCTTGACGAGGTTGTCGATGCGTGGCTGCTCGCCGGGCACGTACGGCTGCAGTGCCGCGATGCGCGGGCTCCAGAAGCCCGACTTCGGCGCGCCCAACGCGGTCAACCAAGCAGGCGCGCCAGCGTCAACAGCGCCAGCAACACCATCCACATCACGACCGATCGCCACACCAGGCCGACCACACTGCGTAGATGCGCCGGCTCGGGCTCGCGGCCCGGCGTGCTTCCGCTGTCGAAGGTGCGCGCGCTCAGCAGAGGGTCGCCGGCCTGGGCGCGCTGCAACGGATCGGTGATCGGCACCGGGCTGAGCGTACCGCCGCCTAGCCGCACATTCACTGCGCCCGAGGTCGCCGCGAGGATCACGCCGTCGTTCGGATCAGGGAAGCGACTCGCGTCGTTGCGCCAGCAATCGATCGCCTCTTCGAAGCTGCCGACCACCGCGAAGCCGAGCGCCGTGATTCGCGCCGGTAGCCAGTCGATGGCGCCCCACGCACGGTGCGCCGCCTGTTGCACCCACACGCTCGACGGCTGGTTCGTCGCGCCGCTCTTGTGCGCCCAATAGCGCGCCACGAACTCGCTCATGCGATAGAAGACAGCACCGGCTGGCCCCAACCCGAACGCGGCCAGAATCGAAAACCACGCCAGCACGCCGAACACGTGTCGGTGAGCAGCAATGACCGAATGCTCGATCACATGACGCACGATTTCGCTGCGCGGCAAGTCGGCTGCGTCGACACGCTGCCAATGCGCCAGCAGCGATCGGGCGAGCGGCTCATCGCCATCGTCGAGCGCATCGCGAATGCCGGTGAAGTGATGGCTGAACTGCCGAAAGCCCAAGGTGACATAAAGCACCGCGATGCTCCACAGTACGGCAAAAGGCAAGCCCAGGGTGAGCACCAAAAGCCAGTGCACGCCGAGTGCGATCAGCGTCGGTATGAACACGGAAATGGCCCATGCGATCCACCCGTGATGCGGCTTGCCCGCGTCGAAATTGCGGCTGATCCAGCGCGTCCAGGCGAGCACGCCGCCGTAGATCGGGTTATGAAAGGCGAGCGGCCGCACCTGTTCGATCAGCAACGCGCACAGGATGGCAAAAAAGCTCATCCTTCGATGATAGCGACGAGGGCTTTTGCGACAACGGTTATCAGGCGATCATGAAGCGATAGAGATTGCGCAGCATGCCGGCCGTGGCGCCCCAAACGAAGCGCTCGTGCGCACCGTCCTGGTAAGGCATCGAGAACCACTCGCGCCGCTGCGATTCGCCATCGGATGATTGCCACACAATGCTGTGACGACGGTGGTTCGCAGGGTTCATGAGGAACGCCAGCGGCACTTCGAACGAGTCCGCGACTTCGTAGGGGTTGATTGTGAGCTCGAACCCCGGCTTTACCAGCGCGACCACTGGCGTGATGATGAAAGAAGTGCCAGTGGTGTAAGTTGGCAAGCTGCCCAGCACCTCGATGAAACGCGACTCCAATCCGACCTCTTCCCACGCTTCGCGCATCGCCGCCGCGGCGACGTTAATGTCTTCCGGATCGACGCGGCCACCCGGGAACGCCACCTGGCCGGAGTGGGTCGACAGATGCGTCGTGCGCTCGGTCAGCAGCACCGTCGGCACCTCGCGCATGACAATCGGAACCAGCACCGCTGCCTGAGCCGGCACGCGGTCGGCAAAGCGCGGCTCGCGCCGCACTTCAGGCGACCAGTTTGGCGGCGTCCCAAAGCGCGCACGCAACGCGAGGTCTGTCAGCTGCGACGCAGCGACTACGGGCAACTGGTGGTCGACGGCCATAACGGGCACGGTGCGTGGATCGAACGATGGCATGGGCACGAAAGGCGCCGCGTTGATCGGTTCGATAGGGTCGGATTGCATGGAAAAAAATAGGGATCGGCTTAGATGGTGAGAGCCTGAAACGGCACAAAAGACGCAGAGGTCACAGAACGCACCAACCATAACGCGCAACGACGAAGACTGCCGTCGCGTCCGACCAATCGAGGCGCCAATGCAAAAAGCCGCCATGACGGCGGCTTTTCGATGCACAGGAACAAATGCCTGCAGGCTGCTTATTGCGCCGCGGCTGCCGGTGCGGCAGTCTTGCTGCGAAGTTGCAGCTTTTCCTTGATGCGTGCTGAACGACCGCTGCGCTCGCGCAGGTAGTACAGCTTGGCGCGACGGACGTCACCGCGGCGCTTGACTTCAATGGCGGCGATCAGCGGGCTGTAGGTCTGGAACGTACGCTCCACGCCTTCGCCGCTCGAAATCTTGCGCACCGTGAAGCCGCTGTTGAGGCCGCGGTTGCGCTTGGCGATCACGACGCCTTCGTAGGCTTGGATACGCTTACGGGTACCTTCGACGACGTTCACGCTGACGATGACCGTGTCACCGGGCATGAAAACGGGGATCTTTTTGTCGAGGCGGACGATTTCTTCCTGCTCGAGGGTTTCGATGAGATTCATGACTTTCCTGATGTCGATCGTGCTCGCGCTACACAAAAGGCGTTTGGCGGGTTCGACTCTGAAAGAGTCGAGGTACGTCACGCGGCCGGGCAGAGGATCGAGGGAGCCTTAAATTATAGCTTTTTCTTCAAAGCCGTCTCGTCGGCCGCATCCAGACGACCAGCTGCGCGCGCTGCCTCGATAAGCTCGGGGCGTCGAGCCGCCGTGATCGCAAGGCTTTGATCGCGCCGCCAACGCTCGATCTGCATGTGGTGACCAGACATCAACGGCGTTGGGACGCTCACGCCGTTCCATTGCTCGGGGCGCGTGTAGTGCGGGCAGTCCAGCAAGCCATCGAGGGTCGGGTTGAAACTGTCCTGCGCATGACTGGCCTCGTCGCCGAGCACGCCAGGTTGCAGACGGGCGACGGCATCGAGCAAGGCCATCGCGGCGATCTCTCCACCCGACAGCACGAAGTCCCCGAGGCTGATCTGATGCGTGACGCGCGCATCGATAAAGCGCTGGTCGATCCCTTCGTAGCGGCCGCAGATCAAGACCGCGCCGTCGCCGGCAGACCAATGCTCGACCGATGCGTGGCGCAGAACTTCGCCAATCGGCGAGAACAGCACGACCGGTACGGCGACGGACGAGTCTCCGCGGGCAGCCAGCGCCGCATCGAGACAGGCCATGAGCGGTTCGGCCATCATGACCATGCCCGGACCGCCGCCAAAGGGTCGATCGTCGACGCGCTTGTAGTTGCCTTGCGCAAAATTGCGCGGATTCCAGAGGACGACCTCGACCTGCTTCGATTCGTAAGCGCGACGCGTGACACCGCTCGCGAAGAAGGGCGCGAACAGTTCGGGAAACAGCGTGATGAGGTCGAAGCGCATGGCGGTTCGATGAGCGACTAACGCGCGGCGCCTAGTACTCGGGCTGCCAGTCGACCGTGATCAGCCGGCCGGCAAGGTCGACCTTGTCGACGTAGACGGACACGAACGGCACCATGCGTTCAATCGGCTTGCCGTCTTCTTCAGCGGTCAACACCAGCGTGGTTTGCGGACCCGTCGCAAGCAGTTCACGCACGCTGCCGAGCGCTATGCCTTCGCGATTGACGACGTCGAGACCGATCAAATCGACCCAGTAGTACTCGTCTTCAGCCGCAGTCGGAAAGCTAGAACGCGGTACGAAAACGCGCGCGCCTCGCAGCGCTTCAGCCGCGGTCCGGTCAGGCACCTCGTCAGAGTGCGCGACGACCCAATTGGAATGTTCTTTGGCCTCGCGAATCGCGAGCTTGAAGGGGCCGGAAGTTCCGCCAGGCGGCTGGATGAACCAGCGCTTGGAAGAAAAAAGCGCCTCGGGTTGGGCGCTGTGGGGCATGACCTTAAACCAGCCTTTGATGCCCCAGGCATCGGCAATGCGCCCCACCTCGATCGCGTCCGCCGGCAGTGCGGCGGCTTCGAGCGTGGGCAGCATTACCTACCGCCGATCAGGCTGCTGCCTTGGGTGCCGCAGCAGCGGCTTGCTTGACCAGACGCATCACGGTCGGAGAAGCCTGTGCGCCGACGCCGGTCCAGTAAGCCAGGCGGTCCGATGAAATGCGGATGCTCTCTTCGTTTTCCTTGGCGGCCGGGTTGTAAAAACCCAGACGCTCGATGAAACGGCCATCGCGGCGAACGCGCTTGTCCGACACGACGATATTGAAAAACGGACGGCCTTTGGAGCCGCCGCGGGAGAGTCGAATGACGACCATGATTTATCCTTCGGGTGGTGCAGCAAGCCGGGAAAATCCCGATAACGCTTGCACACGGTGTTCTTCCAGCGTCGAGACACGCGACATGGCCACCCGGCCAGCGACACGCTGAAAAGCCCACGATTATAGCCCGCCCACCTGATTTTCAGACTCGGCCCGTCCCGCCGCCGTACCTCGTCCACCACAAATTGCCTCGCAGGCTCCTGATGACCACCATTCGCCCCAGCCGTGAAGACGATCTGCACGCCATCACCGCGATCTACGCCCACCATGTGCTGCACGGCACAGGCACCTTCGAAACCGATCCACCCACGGTGGCAGACATGACCGCGCGCCGCGCCGATGTGCTGTCCAAAGACCTGCCCTATCTGGTGGCAGAAGGCGACACCGGCGAGGTGCTCGGTTTTGCGTACTGCAATTGGTTCAAGCCACGGCCGGCGTACCGATACTCGGCGGAGGATTCGATCTATCTCGCCGAGAGCGCCCGCGGCCAGGGACTCGGCACTCAGTTGCTGGAGGCGTTGATGCGTGCAGCCGAAGCGGTCGGCGTGCGCAAACTCATCGCGGTCATCGGCGATTCGGCCAACCTCGGCTCGGTCGGCGTCCATCGAGCACGAGGCTTTTCACACGTCGGCGTGTTGAAGGATTGCGGCTGGAAGTTCGGTCAATGGCGAGACGTGGTGTTGATGGACAAGGTTTTAGGCCAGGGCAGCGACACCGCGCCGGAGTAAAAAGGCGCGATGAAAAACAAGACCCTGGCCGCGTGGCTTGCCTTTGTCGGCGGCCCGCTCGGCCTGCACCGCTTCTACCTGCGTGGCCTTGGCGACATGCTTGGCTGGCTTCTGCCCATTCCGACAGCGCTGGGCCTCTACGGCATAGAACGCGCGCGGCTCAACGGTCTGGATGACCAATGGAGCTGGCTGCTCATCCCATTGATCGGTTTCACCATCGCTGGGTGCGCGTTGACCGCGATCATCTACGGCCTGATGACGCCTGAAAAATGGAACGGGCGCTTCAACGCCGGAGCGGCACCCGATGCACCTTCCGGGCAAACCGGATGGCTCACCATCGGCGCCATCGTCGTGTCGTTGCTGATCGGCACGACGGTCCTCATGTCGAGCATTGCTTTCAGCTTTCAGCGCTACTTCGAATACCAGGTCGAAGAAGGCCGAAAGATGTCGCAGTAACTTTTCGCCCGCTGCGCGCCAGCCCTCGATCGGCTGCTAAAAAATCTGCAGGCTGATCCAGTAGGCGATTGCAGCGACGAAAGCCGATGCAGGAATGGTGAAGACCCACGCCCACACGATGTTGCCCGCCACGCCCCAGCGCACGGCACTGGCACGCTGAGTGGCGCCGACGCCGACGATAGCGCCCGTGATGGTGTGCGTCGTCGACACCGGAACACCCAGAGCGGTTGCAAGAAACAAGGTGAGCGCCCCACCCGTCTCCGCACAGAAACCGCCGACCGGCTTGAGCTTGGTGATCCGCTGCCCCATGGTCTTCACGATGCGCCAGCCGCCGAACATCGTGCCGAGCGCGATCGCGGTGTAGCAGCACACGATGGTCCAAGTCGGCGGACTGGCGTCGTTGGCATTGGCATAGCCGGTGGCGATCAGCAGCATCCAGATGATGCCGATGGTTTTTTGCGCATCATTGCCGCCGTGGCCCAGGCTGTAGGCGCCGGCCGAGACGAGTTGCAGCCGGCGGAACCACCGGTCGACCCGCGATGGCGTCGATCGGCGAAACACCCAGGCGACCAGGATCATCATGAAGGAGCCGAGCAAAAAACCGAGCAGCGGCGACACGAAGATGAAGGCCACGGTCTTCCAGATTCCCGAAGCCACCAGCGCACTCGAGCCGGCCTTGGCGATCACCGCGCCGACGATGCCACCGATGAGCGCATGCGAAGAACTGCTCGGAATGCCGTAGTACCAGGTGGCGAGGTTCCAGCTGATGGCGCCGATCAGCGCACCGAACACCACGTGCACGTCGATCACGCTCGGCTGCGCGATGCCTTTGCCGACAGTCGCCGCCACGCTCAGGTGAAAGACGAAGATCGCCACCAGATTGAAGAACGCCGCGAAGACCACCGCCTGCCCCGGCTTCAACACACCAGTCGACACGACCGTCGCGATCGAATTCGCGGCGTCGTGAAACCCGTTCATGAAGTCGAACAGGATCGCCAGCACGACGAGCAAAACCACGACCCACAGGCTGACCTGAACTGCTGCCATGCGCGCTTACCGGTTCACGAGTTCTCGAGGACGATGCCCTCGATCACGTTCGCCACGTCTTCGCATTTGTCGGTGATGGTTTCGAGAAGTTCGTAGATGGCCTTCAGCTTGATGACTTCGCGCACATCGGGCTCTTCGCGAAAGAGCTTGCTCATGGCGCTGCGCATCACGCGGTCGGCGTCGGATTCGAGCCGGTCGATCTCTTCGCAGGTCTTCAGCACCGCCTCGGCCACGGCCGGGTCGGCGATCTTGCCGAGAAACTTGACTGCGTCTTTCAGGCGGTCGCAGCACTTAACGCTGAGCGCGGTGAGTCGCACGATCTCGTCGGTCATGTGGCGCACGTCGTACAGCGCCATGGTTTCGGCAGAGTCCTGGATCAGATCGGCCACATCGTCCATCGTGTTGATGAGCTTGTGGATCTGCTCGCGATCGATCGGCGTGATGAAGGTCTTGTGGATCAACCGGTTGACGTCGTGCGTCACGCGATCGGCTGCACGCTCGGCATTGTCGACATCGCGGTTGTATTGCTCACGCAGGTGGACATCGTTGTAGTTGGCAACGAGATTCTCGAAAGCACGTGCGGCCTCGACGATGCGCTCGGCGTGCTGGTTGAACATCTCGAAAAAATTCCCCTCGCGGGGCAGCAGCTTGCCGAACATAGCGCTCTCCTGAATGCGCGGCTAACACACGTTCATGACGCCGCTGTGAAAAACCGCGCAAGTGTAATGGCCGGCCGCGAAGGCGGCCGCGCGCTCAGACGATGCGCTTGACCACCTGGCCCGAGACACGCGCCAGCGCGGCAGCAGGCACCTTGTCGGGCGCGATCTCCGCCAGTGGCTTGAGCACGAAGGCGCGTTCGCGCATGCGCGGATGCGGCAGCGTGAGCGTGTCGCTGTTGCGCACCGTGTTGGCATACATCAACAGATCGAGATCGAGCGTGCGCGGTGCATTGGGAAACGGCCGTTCGCGTCCGGCAGCTTCTTCGAGACGCTGCAACGCAGCGAGCAACTGCTCGGCATCGAGGCCGGTGCGCAAGGCCACAACCGCATTCACGAAATCCGGCCCTTCTGCATTGACGGGCTCGCTACGGTAGAGCGACGAGCGTGCGGTGACGACGGTTCGCTGCAACGCGCCGAGCGCAGTCATCGCCTCTTGCACCGTGGCCGCTGCATCGCCCAGGTTGGCGCCGAGCCCGACGTAGGCAGACACCGTCGGGTACTCGTCCCGGCCCCGCCGCACCGGCGCAGCCGAACGCTTCGACGGCGCGCCCTTGCCGCTGGCGGCACGCCGGGGCGGCGCGCCGCGTGGCGGTCCGCTGTTGGGCCGTCCGGCCGGACGCGCTGGAGATCGGCTCATGCTGCTGCAGCGCCCCCATCGCCCTCTGCACCGCCGTCGCTGCCTTCGCCGCCACCGCCCGCGCGCGGCTTGCGCCGGCGACGTCGTTTGCGCGGTGCAGCCGTACCCTCGCCCTCTTGCGGGAACTCACCGCCCGGCGCATCGGCCTCATCGCGTTCACCGCGATCACCGCGATCGTCCTGGTCACCGCCGATACCACGAACATCCTGCGGCTCACGCGGCGCGTTCGGCGACGCACTGTCCTTCGGCAGCGGATCGCGGACGCGCACCCGTTGTCTCGTTTTCTGTTCGTCGCGGACCTGGTCCATCAGGTCTTGCCGGCGCAGGTCGTCTGCCGTGCTGAATTCCTGCCACCACTCGCCGATGGCCTCGCTGATCTCACCGACATCGGCGCGCAACCGCATGAAGTCGAACGCGGCGCGAAAGCGTGCCTGTTCGACCAGGCTGTACGGCGTCGCGCCGCTGCGCTTGTCGAATCGCGGCTGCATCATCCAGATTTCTCGCATGTCGGCGGCCAGCTTGCCGCGACCCGACACGTCGCCGATGCGCGAATTGAAGACATCGTCGATCGCGTCCTGCAGTGCCGGATAGGCCGGCTGGCCGCGTTGTCCGTTGCGGCCTTCGAGTCGCGCTGCCCAGCCGTCGCGCACATCGGCCCACAGCACGCAGGCCAGCAAGAAGCTCGGCGCCACCGGCTTTCCTTCACCGACACGGCGGTCGGTGTCGATCAATGCGGCTTTGACGAAGGCCTGGTCGGCCCGCTCGACCACCACATCGAGCAGCGGATAGATGCCCTTGGCGAGCCCGAGCTTGCGCAGCTGTGCGACTGTTGCAATCGCGTGCCCGGTTTGCAGCAACTTCAGCATCTCGTCGAACAAGCGGCTCTGCGGCACGTCGGCCAGCAGTTTGCTGGACTCGATCAATGGCGCGGCCGTTTTCGCTTCCATCTTGAAGCCGAGCGCAGCCAGCTTGGCCGAGAAACGGATTGCGCGAATGATGCGCACCGGGTCTTCACGGTAGCGCGTGGCCGGGTCGCCGATCATCCGGAGCGTCAGCTTCTGCGCGTCCTTGATGCCGTTGTGATAGTCGACGACCACCTGATTGGCGGGGTCGTAGTACATCGCGTTGACGGTGAAGTCGCGGCGCGCCGCGTCTTCTTCCTGCGGGCCCCAGACGTTGTCGCGCAGCACGCGGCCGCTGGCGTCGACCGCATGTTTCATGCTGGCCAGTTCGCCCTTGCTGGTGCGCTCGTTACCGGCGACCTGCTCGGCGGCGGCGTTGTCCATGTAGGCGCGAAAGGTCGAAACTTCGATCACTTCATGTTCGCGGCCACGGCCGTACACCACGTGCACGATGCGAAAGCGCCGGCCGATGATGAAGGCGCGGCGAAAGAGCCCCTTGACTTGCTCCGGCGTCGCGTTGGTCGCCACGTCGAAGTCCTTGGGCCGCAGGCCGAGCAGCAAGTCGCGCACTGCACCGCCGACGACATACGCCTCAAAGCCGGCCTGTTGAAGCGTGGTGACCACGTTTTTTGCGCGCTCATCGACCAGTGCCGGGTCGATCCCGTGCACCGATGCGGCGACCTCCTGGCGCTTGCCGAAGCGGCTTTTGCCGCGGGAGCCGTCGGCGGATTTGCCGAGCAGTTTGTCGATGAATGTCTTGATCATTGTGTTTGGTAGCTCTTACTCATTTTCAAGCATCGCGCGAATCAACGGGATCGTGATCGCGCGCTGCGTTTGCAGTGCATAGCCGTCGAGCTGATCCAACAGCTCCATCAGGCTTCCCAGGTCGCGGCTGAATCGATGCAGCACATAGTCGAGCACATCGTCCGACAACATGACGCCGCGGGCATCGGCGGCCTGGCGCAACACCGCGCGGCGCTCGGGTTCGCTCAACACCTGCAAGTGAAACACGTGCCCCCAGCCAAGCCGTGTGCGCAAGTCTTCACGCAACGGCAAGTCGGCCGGCGGCAGCGCGCCCGCTGCCACCACGCCACGCTGAAGCGTCTGCGCATTGACGAACCAGTTAAAGGCCGCGTGCTGCTGCACCGCCGTGTAGAGATGGACGTCGTCCATCAGCACGGCGCTCCATCGCTCATCGAACTCGATCGGCTCGATCACACCTGCATGCAGCCAGCCGACGGTTGCGCCTTGCTCCCGCAACGCGACCCGAACCGATTCGAGCAAATGCGTCTTGCCGCTGCCGCCTTCGCCCCACAGGTACGTCGGAACCGGGGAATGCAATGCGGGGCCTGCACCGGCACCGACCCACAACTGCAGATGCCGCAGCGTCGCTTCGTTCGGGCCCGCAAAGAAGCCCGCGAAGGTCGGACCTGTGGCAATGCCGATGTCGAGCGCCAGCTGTTTCATCCCGGAAGGTTCATGGAGGAGGCCAATGGAGCGAGGTGTCGCGGCCCTTAAAATCGTGAGGAATTCTATCGGCCCGGCCACCATGGTCGCCGGCGCCTGTCTCTGTTCAGCCCTCTTCTTCTATCGACCGCCCATGACTTCTTCTTCGTCCACCCCGCTCAGCTACAAGGATGCCGGCGTCGATATCGATGCCGGCGACGCGCTGATCGAGCGCATCAAACCGCTCGCGAAGAAGACGATGCGCGAAGGCGTTTTGGCTGGCATCGGCGGCTTCGGCGCACTCTTCGAAGTGCCCAAGCGCTACAAGGAGCCGGTGCTGGTGAGCGGCACCGATGGCGTCGGCACCAAGCTCAAACTGGCTTTCGAATGGCAGATGCACGACACGGTCGGCATCGACCTCGTCGCCATGAGCGTCAACGACGTGCTGGTGCAAGGCGCCGAGCCGCTTTTCTTTCTCGACTATTTCGCCTGCGGCAAGCTCGACGTCGACACCGCGGCAGCCGTGGTCGGCGGCATCGCACTGGGTTGCGAACTCAGCGGCTGCGCGCTGATTGGGGGCGAGACGGCCGAGATGCCGGGCATGTACCCGAACGGCGAATACGACCTCGCGGGCTTTGCCGTCGGCGTTGTCGAAAAATCGAAGATCCTGACCGGTCAGAGCGTCCAACCCGGCGACGTGGTGCTCGGCCTCGCCTCGAGCGGCGTGCATTCCAACGGGTTCAGCCTGGTGCGCAAGGTGATCGAGCGGGCGCAGCAACCCGACGGTGACGGCTTGCCCGCGACGCTCGATGGTCAGCCCTTCCGCCAAGCGGTGATGCAGCCGACGCGGCTGTATGTGAAGCCGGTGCTCGCAGCGCTCGCTGCCCATCCGATCAAGGCGCTGGCACACATCACCGGCGGCGGTTTGCTCGAGAACATTCCGCGCGTGCTGCCAGAAGGCACCGCCGCGCACCTGAAGAAGGGCAGCTGGCCAAAGACCGAGCTCTTTGCGTGGCTGCAAAAGATCGCTGGCATCGACGACATCGAAATGAACCGGACCTTCAACAACGGCATCGGCATGGTGGTCGTGCTCGACGCAGCCGAAGCCGCCGCCTGCGCCGAAACGCTGCGAGCCGCCGGTGAAGCGGTGTACGAGATCGGCACGATCGCCGCGCGCGGCGATGGCGCTGCTGTCGTCGTGGCCTGAGCAGACGTCAGTCCGTCCGTCTCTGTCCGCCCGTTTGCATCACACCGGCACATGGCCCGTTCGAACAAGTCTCCCGAATCTGCAGTTCTCGCTCGCAGCAGTGCGCAGCCGCCGCGCGTCACAGCGGCCGAGCGACCTGCGTCTCGCACCGTCGTGATCGCGAGTTACCTGCTCATCACCGGCGGACTGCTGCTGGTGATGTGGAAAGACCTGCTTCCCGGCCTGCTGTTCGTTTGCATCGGATTTCTTGCGACCCGCGCGTTTGCGCGCGGTATCGAGAGTCTGGTGCGCCGCGCTCTGCCCGCCCGCATGGGTCATCCGATCACATCGACCTTGCCCGGCGTGCTCGCGGCTGCTTTCGTGGTGCTCGCCCCCATCGGGCTGGTCGCGCTCGTCTTCGCCGAGGCGCGCGAGTTCGTTCTCAATGCGCCGGAGCAATACAAGGAATTGCTGGATTACATCGCGCGCACCGTGCTCGAACTGAAGCTCAAGCTGCCTGAGACAGTGAGCGTGTATCTGCCCGACGGCGCTGCGGAGGTTCAGCGCATGGTTGCCAGCTATTTGCGTACGCAAGCTGGCGCGCTGGCGCTCACGGGCCGGGCCTGGCTGGGCGGATTGCTGTTCGCTTACGTCGGGTTGATCGTCGGTGCGCTGGCCGGCGTCTCGCGCGGGCATCTGATGCAAGGTCCGCTGGCGACGCAATTGGAGCAGCGCATACGGTTGTTCGGCGAAGCCTTTCGGCAAATCGTCGCAGCCCAGTTCTGGATTGCAGCGTTCAACACGCTGCTTACCGCAGGCTTTCTCTTGCTGCTGCTGCCGTTGTGGGGCATGCGTCTGCCATACGAGCCGGCGCTGATCACCTTGACATTCGTGGCGGGGTTGGTGCCGATCGTAGGCAATCTCTTGTGCAACACGGTGCTGACGCTGGTCGGCCTGTCGGTGTCGCCTGCGGCTGCCGCTGCATGCCTCGTATTTCTCATCGTGATCCACAAGGGCGAGTACGTCATCAACGCCAAAGTGGTCGGCACCAAGACACACATGGCGGTGTGGGAGTTGCTGGCCGTGATGTTCGTGGCCGAAGCGGTTTTCGGGCCTGCCGGGCTGGTGGCGGCACCGCTGTTCTATGCGTACCTGAAGAAAGAGCTGGAAGCGAATCGGCTGGTGTGAAGCGGCGATGTCTGGTCAGGTGGCCGCTGCAGCCGGGTTCGGTACCGGCGTGGCTTCCGGTGCATCCGGGTCCATCCACTTCGCCGCATGGCTGCGCAGTGCATCGAGCTGCAACCAGATCAACGCGAGCTGCGTTCGCACCAGACGAACTTGCGCATCGTCAGCGCCTTCCGTGATGTCTTCGGCCAGTGCATTGAGAGCTGCGCGCGCGGCCAATGCAGCCGGCGTCTCGTTCCAGTAAAGATTGCTGCCGCCAAGCCCCTCGGTCAAACGTTCTAACGCCAGCGCAGCCTGTTCGGCCGCTTCGCGCAAGACGACCGCACGCGGTACGTCCCGCAACACCTCGCGATGGGCGCCGAGCGCCGACAGATAGCTCAGCATGGTGTGCGACTGGATCAAAAAGCGCAGGGCCACGCCGGCACGCGGCCGCACGAAATTCGGCTCACGGAACATCTCGGAAACTGCCGTCGACAGCGCTGCATCCGAGTTGTGCGCATTGCGTCGTGCAAGACGGTAGTCGAGATCGTCGCGGGCGCCCGAACGATATTGCTCGACGATCTGCCGCAGATAGCCCGCGTGGTGCCGCATCGCCAGCGCCGCCAGTTCGTGAATGCGCCGACCCTGCCAGTGCGGCAGCACGAACAGCACGGCGAGCCCGGCGATGATGCTGCCGATGGCAGTGTCGAGCAGGCGCGGCACGATCAACACCTCGCTGTCGCCGACCTGGTTGAAGCACATCAGCACCAGCAAAGTCATCGCCGCGGTGGCAACGAGATAGCGCGTGGTGCGCGTCGCGAAGAAGAGCACGCCGGCGGCCACGGCGATCATCGATTGCAGCAATGGCTGCGGAAAAAGATCGAGCAAGGCCCAGCCCACCACGACACCGATCACGGTTCCGGCGATGCGCTGCCCCATTCGCGCAACGGTGTCGCCATAGCTTTGCTGGCAGACGAAGAGCGTGGTGAGCAAAATCCAGTAGCCCTGCGCCGGATGGATCGCGCGCATTACGCCGTAACCGACGGTCAGCGCAATGGCCAACCGCATGGCATGGCGAAACAGCGGTGCGCGCGGCGTGAACTGCCGTTGCACGCGCTCGGCGGCATCGCGCCAGGAGCGCGGCGACCGGTCGAGCAGGCTCATGTCGGTGCGGCCGAGGCCCGCGGCCGGGTGCGCGGTGTTGCTGGCGCCGGCCAGTTGACCGTCGAGCTGCGCGAGGTTGCGCGCCAGCGCTTCGACGGACGGCAGCAAGGCCGCCCGCGCCGCGCGATCCTCTGACTTGACCGCGTCCGGGGAATGCGCGTCCGCTTCGGCGCGCGCATGTTCAAGGGCATTCCGCAGTTCGGCTAGCGCCTGAACGCTGTAGCCGTCTGACACGAATGGCTCGCGCCGCGCGATCGACTGCCCCAGTTGTTGGCAGGCGCGCCCCTGCAGCCCGAGCACACGCTGGCAGCGATAGAGCAGGTCGCTGTGAAAGAACGCATCGGCCAGCGCGTTGTAGTCATCGTGAGACGAACTCGCCCGCTCGTGCACATCCTGCGCGATCAGGTACAGGCCGCGATAGCGTGCGATGCGACCGGTCGGCGCCCGTGCGCCGATGCGGCGAAAGATGCTTTCCTTGGCATTGTTGAGTTCGGTCACCACGGTCGCATTGAGCTGCGCCAACGCGAGCCGTTTGTGCTCGATATTGACGTCCCGCAACGGCTCGAACAGCGACGCCTTGAACTGCACGTAGTCACCGAGCACGGTGAAGAGCCGCACCAGCATCGCCTGCACGGGTTGTGCAGGAAACATGGCGCACCACGCCACCGACAGCACGCCGTACCAGGCAGCGCCCGCCAGCAAGAGCAATGGTTCACGGTCGTGCGGCACTCCGGAACTCAGCGCGTTGTCGGCGGCGAGCGTGGCGTACAGCGCCAGGATCAGCGTTGCGTAAGCGATGGCTTTGTAGCGCGCTCCCACGGCGCCGAGCATCGTCAACACGAAGGCTGTCAGCGCCAGTGCGGCGATAAACAGCGGCGGCCAATCGAAGAGGAATTCGACCGAATAAGCCGCCGCCGCGAAGCAGGCCAGCGTAACCACCTGCGCCCGAAACCGGCCGCGCCAGCTGTCGTCGGTTTCGGCCAGCGCGCTGGCGATGGCACCAAGAAAGAGCGGGATCATCACGTCCTGCCGCTCGGTCAGCCAGCAGGCGGCCATCAGGCCGCCGAGCGCGAGCAGCACGCGCAATGGTTGGGCGCGCGCAGCGAGCGCGCGCCAATGCTGGCGCAGGGCATGGAAGGACGAATTGGACATAGCCATGTAGTGGCGCAGGATGCGTGCCAAGTTGCTGCGACCCCAGTTTGCGACTGCCGCCGCGCTACCCATTTGATAGCGTCATCTGCAGGCGCAGCGCGCGCGGTGGTTGGTTTTGGCGGCGACGCCTAGACGTAGCCGCAGAAGCGCAGCGCATGACCGTCGGGTTCACGAATTGCGAACTCGCGCAGGCCCCAGGGCTGCGAGACGGGTGATTCGGTCACCGTCACGCCGCGCTTCAGGTAAGCCTCGTGCAAGCCGTCGACATCGTGGCCGACGTGGATGACGATCTCGCCCCGCCACTGCCGCGTCTCGCGCGCATTGCATTGCCAGAGGCGGATGTAGACCGGGTCACCGTGGGTGCGATCCCCCTTCTTGACGCGCGCATAGCTCGGCGGTTCGCCAGCGATGAAGTCAAGCTCGAAGCCCAGCACGTCGCAGAAATAGCGTGCGGCACGCGCCGCATCGGCCACGGGCAACAACGGCTGGATGCCGTGGAATCGATGCAGCGTGCCGAGGTCGACAACGCCGAGCCGCGGAACAGGCGCGGTGCTCATGCCACGCGCCGCAGCGTGGCCACACGCTCGGCGATGACGTCGATGTCGAGCGCGTCGTCGGCGTTCGTCAGGTAGGTTCCGAGATCGCGCACCGCCTCCGAGGTATTGCCCTGCTCGGCGTGGGCAAGGCCGCGGTCGCGGTGCTCAGACCATGCGTCCGGCAACAGGGCCACGAGGCGATCCTGCACCGCGATGGCGCGTTGCCAGTCTTCCTGCGTGCGATGCACTTCCTTCAGATTGCGCAGCATGCGCGCGATGATTTCACGGGGTGCCGCGGGCTGCAGGTACAGCCCGAGCGGCACATCGAAATCGTCGACCAGGCCATTGCTGCGCTTGTACGGCTCGAGCCGCTCGCCGAGTTCTTCGCGCGAGAGTGATTTGCCGGTGAAAGGGTCGATCACGACCTGTCCTTTCGGCAAGGTCACCTTCAACATGAAGTGACCCGGAAAGGCAACGCCGCGTGCGTGCAGCCCGAGCCCCTGCGCCAGCTCCATCCACAGCACCGCGAGCGAGATCGGGATGCCGCGGCGGGTGCGCAGCACGGCGTTCAGATAGCTGTTGTCCGGGTCGTAGTAGTCGTTGACGTTGCCGCCGAAACTCAGATCGTGAAAGAAGAACTGGTTGAGCAACCGCAGCCGTTGGAGCGGCGCGGCATCTGCCGGCAGGCGGCGCTTGAGCCGGGCCAGCAATTGGTCGACATCGCCGAGCACCTGTTGCACATCGAGCTCGGGGTACTCATCCTGCGCCAGGCTAGCGGCGGCTTCGAGCAGCGGAAAGTGGTCGTCGCTCTGCACGAGCGAGCCGAAATACTCAAGAGCGGTGGGCGCTGAAAAGCGGAGGGACATGTGTCTTTGTAGTGGAGGCATCCGGGAGCGTCAAGCTCTGACGCACGGACCCGTTCAGCGCTGCGTCGACGAGCTCAACGCCGCATGAAGCTGCGAAGCTTGACGCCGACCAGCGCCAGCGTTGCAAAGTAGAGGGCCGCGGCACTCACGACGATGCCTGCCAGCAGCCCGACACGCAGCAGGCGCTGTTCGCGCAGGGCGATCCAGTCGAAGTGCTGGTTGCCCCACACAAGCAGCGCGCCCAGCACCACTGTCCCGGCCAGCACTTGCGCAATGAAGCGGCCCCAACCGGGTTCAGGCTTGAAGCTGCCGGCCCGGCGCAGGCCGATCAGCAGCAGCAGCGCATTCACCAGCGTCGCGATACCGATCGACAGGGTCAGCCCCGCGTGCTGCATCTGCGGCACCAGAAAAATGTTGAGCACCTGCGTCAACGCCAGCGCGCCGAGGCTGATGCGCATTGGCGTGCGCATGTCGTGCCGCGCGTAGTAGCCGGCGGCAAGCACCTTGATGGCGACGATGCCGAGCAGACCGGTGCCGTAGCCCATCAAGGCCGCCGTGGTGCGCTGCACGTCGAGCGCGCTGAACGCGCCGTTGTGAAAAAGCACCGCTACCAGCGGCTGCGGAAACACCAGCAGCGCGACGGCGCACGGCACGGTGAGCAGCACCACGAGGCGCAGGCCCCAATCGAGCATCGCCGAGTAACGGATGTCGTCCTTGGCGGCACGCGCGGCGGCGAGTTGCGGCATCAGCACCACGCCCAGCGCCACGCCGAGCATCGCGCTGGGGAACTCCATCAGCCGATCGGCGTTGGTGATCCAGGTAACGCTGCCTTCGGCCAGATGCGATGCGATCTGCGTGTTGATAAGCAGCGAAATCTGGGCGCCGCTGACACCGATGAGCGCAGGCAGCATCAGCCTGAGAATCTTGCGCGTGGTCGGGTCGGCCCATGCAGCTCGGAGGGCGGCCCATCGCACGCCGATGCGCGGCAGCATGCCGAGCGAGCGCAGCGCAGGAATTTGCAGCGCCAGTTGCAAGATGCCGCCGACCATCACGCCGATGCATTGCGCATAGATGGGCTCGATGCCGTAGCGCCTGAAAAGCGGCGCACCGAGCACGATCGACGAAATCAGCGCCAGGTTCAGCAAGACCGGCGACGCGGCGGGCACGACGAACTTACGCCACGTATTGAGAATGCCGCCCGCCAACGCCACCAGCGACATGAAGCCGATGTACGGAAACATCCAGCGCGTCATGACGACCGCGCTGTCGAAGCCGCCCGATTGCTTCAGTCCACTGGCCATCGCCCACACCATCAGCGGCGCGGCCACGACGCCGACCACGCACAGCACCACAAGGGTCCAGGTCAGCAACGTGCCGACGTGGTCTATGAGCTGCTTGGCGCCTTCGTCGCCGTGCTCCGTCTTGCAGGCGGCCAGCACGGGTACGAAGGCCTGACTGAAGGCGCCTTCGCCGAGCACGCGACGAAACAGGTTGGGAATGCGAAACGCGACGTAAAAAGCGTCGGTGAGCGCGCTGACGCCGAACACCGAGCTCATCAGTACGTCGCGCACGAGGCCGGTGATGCGCGAGGCCAGGGTCAGCAGCGAGACGGTGGAGGCAGAGCGAAAAAGTGACACCGGGCGAGTGTATGTGCGCACCGTGCCGCTGCGGATGGCGTCTTGTCCGGCCCCGCCTATAATAGAAGGCTTTGCTGCATCATCCTCAGACACTAAAGGATCCGAATCATGGCATCAGCCAAACCCAAGAAAAAGAACCCCCGCCTCGCATCGGGCCGTAAACGCGTCCGTCAGGGCACGAAACTGAACGCTGCGAATACCTCGCTGCGCTCCAAGTACCGCACCGCTGTCAAGAACGTCGAAAAGGCTGTTCTGGCCGGCGACAAGACCAAGGCGACCGAACTGTTCGCCAAGGCACAAAGCATTGTGGACACGGTTGCCGACAAGGGCATCTTCCACAAGAACAAGGCAGCTCGCGACAAGAGCCGCCTCTCGACGAAGGTCAAGAACCTCGTCCTGGCGCCTGAAAAGGCCGCCGCCTGACACCAGTCAGGCAAACAGCCCGGACGGGTCTCCCGTCCGCCGTTTGATCGGGGTGCGCTGCAGCAAAGTGAAAAAACCGCCTTCGGGCGGTTTTTTCATGTCTGCGCTCTTTGCACTATGTGAGTTCTAAGCCTTCTTGGTATCCGGCACGCCGCAAACCTCACCGACCTGCAACCCGTTGTCGCGGGCGAAGTTCATGACGAAGTCCCAGGCCATGACCTCGTGCTCGCGCAGTTCGCGATTCACGATCACGCATTTGACGCCGTTGATGGTGGTCGGAACGCACCAAGGCGAATAGCTCAAATGATCGCCTGGCACGGCGCCGCCTGGCCTGAACGAACTCATGACGCCCGCCAGACGTTCGGCCCAATCGCTGGGGCGAAATGCACGGCCATCACTCGTGATGCCTTGAACAAAGATGACTTGAGAGGCGGGGGAGTCCATGAATCGGGTTGAACTGCAACAGGATGCTGCAGTGCACCATGATTTTAGCCATGCGCTCTGCACAGGACGTGCCAAGGGCATTGCTGTGATGCGGAATCGTCACCGCTTGCGACGATGACGCCGCCTAGAATTCCCCTTCCTTTTTCCGGAGTACCGCATGAGCGCCCCAGTGCAACCCACCTCGCCCCACGTCATGAACACTTACGGTCGGCTGCCGATCGCGCTGTCGCACGGCCAGGGCTGCCGAGTCTGGGACACCAACGGCAAGGCTTATCTGGACGGACTGGGCGGCATCGCGGTCAACACGCTCGGCCATAACCATCCAGAGCTGGTGCCGGCGTTGCAGGACCAAATTTCGAAGCTGATTCACAGCTCCAATTACTACCACGTGCCCGGCCAGGAGCAACTGGCCGCCAAGCTCTGCGAACTGTCGGGGCTGACCAACGTGTTTTTCTGCAGCACCGGTCTGGAAGCCAATGAGGCGGCCCTCAAGCTGGCGCGCAAGTTCGGTCATGACAAGGGCATCGAGCGACCTGAAATCGTCGTCTATGAGCACGCCTTTCATGGCCGCAGCATCGCCACGCTGTCGGCCACCGGCAACCCGAAAATTCAGGCCGGTTTCGGCCCGCTGGTTGAAGGCTTTATCCGTGTGCCGTTGAACGACATCGAGGCGTTGAAGAACGCCACCCAAGGCAATCCGAACGTCGTCGCCGTGTTCTTTGAGGCCATTCAGGGCGAAGGCGGGATCCACCCGATGGCGCTGGAATACATGAAGCAGGTGCGCGCCCTGTGCGACCAGAAAGACTGGCTGATGATGATCGACGAGGTGCAGTGCGGCATGGGTCGCACCGGCAAGTGGTTCGCGCACCAGTGGGCCGGCATCTTGCCCGACGTGATGCCGCTGGCCAAGGGCCTGGGCTCGGGCGTGCCGATTGGTGCGGTGGTGGCCGGCCCGAGGGCCGCGCACATCTTCGGCCCGGGCAACCACGGCACCACGTTCGGCGGCAACCCGCTGGCGATGCGTGCCGGCGTCGAAACCATCCGCATCATGGAAGAGCACAAGCTGCTCGACAACGCCGCTAAGGTGGGCGCTCATTTGAAGGCGGCGTTGGAGCGCGAGTTCGAAGGCTTGGCGGGCGTGAAGGACGTGCGCGGCCAGGGGCTGATGATCGGCATCGAACTCGATCGTCCCTGCGGCATCATCCTGAATCGCGCTTGCGAAGCGGGCCTGCTCCTGAGCGTGACGGCCGACAGTGTGATCCGCCTGGTGCCACCGCTCATCCTGAGCACGGCCGAGGCCGACGAAATCGTCGCCCTGCTCGCACCGCTGGTGAAAGCCTTTCTGGCGGAGCCGATCAAATGACCGCAGCCACCAGCCAGCCGGTTCGCCACTACCTGCAGTTCTCCGACTTCACCGCGGACGAATACGCCTATGTGTTCGAGCGCGCGGCGATCATCAAGCAGAAGTTCAAAGCCTACGAAAAGCACCAGCCGCTGACCGACCGCACGATGGCGATGATTTTCGAGAAAGCCTCGACCCGCACGCGCGTGAGCTTCGAGACGGGCATGTACCAGCTCGGCGGCAGCGTGGTGCATCTGACCACCGGCGACAGCCAGCTCGGCCGCGCGGAGCCGATCGAAGACAGCGCGAGAGTCATCAGCCGCATGGTCGACATCGTGATGATCCGGACTTTCGGGCAAGACAAGATCGAGCTGTTTGCCGAGCACTCGCGCGTGCCGGTCATCAACGGCCTGACCAACGAATTCCATCCGTGCCAGATCCTGGCCGACATCTTCACTTTCATCGAGCACCGTGGCTCGATCAGGGGCAAGACGGTGGCGTGGGTCGGTGACGGCAACAACATGGCCAACACCTGGCTGCAGGCCAGCGAGATCCTCGGCTTCAAGGTTCATGTGAGCACGCCGAGCGGCTACGAAGTCGACCAGTCGGTCGCCGGCATACGCTCGACCGACAGCTACAAAGTCTTCGAGGACCCGATGGAAGCCTGCCGCGGCGCCGACCTGGTCACTACCGACGTCTGGACCAGCATGGGCTTCGAGGCGGAGAACGAAGCGCGCCGTGCCGCGTTCGCCGATTGGTGCGTCGACACGGAAATGATGGGCGCGGCGCAACCCGACGCGCTCTTCATGCACTGCCTGCCGGCACACCGTGGCGAGGAAGTCGAAGCCGATGTCATCGACGGGCCCCAATCGGTGGTGTGGGACGAGGCGGAGAATCGCCTGCACGCGCAAAAAGCGCTGATGGAGTTCTTGCTGCTCGGCAAGCTTTGATTTCTTGCGAAGGAAGCTCTGGACCGCGGCACCACGTTCGTGAGGGTGGCGTGTGCCGTAGGTCATTTCCCCGGGATGCGCGGGCATATCGTTCCACAAGGACTTCTTGACGGCACAGGCTAACGCTCGTTCGGCCGTTCACTCAGTCACATGCGCTGTTGGAAATAACCGACACCACGACCCCTTGCGCGGCGCTAACTTCGCTGCATGACTTTCTCTTCCACCGCGCTGCGCCTCTGGGACATCTCGCCGCCGGTTTACGCAGGGGCACCGGTGTTCCCCGGCGACACGCCGTACCAACAGCGCTGGGCCGCCAGCATTGGGCCGGGTTGCCCGGTCAACGTGAGCGAGATCAAGCTGTCACCGCACGTCGGCGCGCATGCCGATGCACCCCTGCACTACGACGCTGACGGCGCGAGCATCGGCGACCTCGATCTCACACCCTTTCTCGGGACTTGCCGCGTCATTCACGTGATCGCGCGCGGTCCGCTGATCGAGTGGTCGCACATCGCGCATGCGCTCGCCGACCTGCCGCCGCGCGTTCTGGTACGCACCTACGAACATGCACCGGTCGATCGTTGGGACGGCGACCTAGCCGCCTACGCGCCGGCCACCATCGAACGGCTTGCCGCGCTCGGCGTGCTGCTCGTCGGCATCGACACGGCGAGCATCGACCCGGCCGACAGCAAGACGCTCGACAGCCATCAGGTCATCCGCCGACTGAATCTTCGCGTGCTCGAAAACCTGGTGCTCGACGACGTTCCCGAAGGCGACTACGAATTGATCGCGCTGCCACTCAAACTCGTCAGCGCCGATGCCTCCCCCGTTCGTGCCGTCCTTCGCCAATTGCCCCAATGAGCTCCACCACCATGACACTCGACGACTGCCGCGCACTCGACCGCGAAGACCCGCTGCGCAACCTGCGCGACCAGTTCACTCTGCCCGAGGGCGTGATCTACCTCGATGGCAACTCGCTCGGTGTGCTGCCGAAATCGGCCCCCGCGCGCATTGCAGAAGTCGTCACGAAGGAATGGGGCGAAGGCCTCATCCGCTCGTGGAACACCGCAAGCTGGTTCGACTTGCCGCAGCGGCTCGGGGACAAGGTCGCGCGGCTTATCGGCGCAGCACCGGGCGAAGTTGTCTGTACCGACAGCACGTCGATCAACCTGTACAAAGTGCTGTTCGCGGCGCTGAGTCAGGTCGCGCAGAGCGGATCGAACCGCAAGGTCGTGGTGAGCGAGCGCAGCAACTTTCCGACCGACCTCTACATCGCCGAGTCGCTCTGCCGCGAGCGCGGCTTCACGCTCAAGCTCATCGAAGCCGCCGACCTTGCCGCATCGCTGACCGACGAAGTGGCCGTGCTGATGCTCACGCACGTCAACTACCGCACCGGCGCCATGCACGACATGAAGGCCGTCACCGCGGCCGCGCATGCCGCCGGTGCGCTCACCGTCTGGGACCTGGCGCACAGCGCTGGCGCCGTACCCGTCGCGCTCAATGAATGCGATGCCGACTTCGCAGTCGGCTGCAGCTACAAGTACCTGAACGGCGGCCCCGGCGCGCCGGCTTTCGTCTGGGTTCACCCGCGGCACGCGGGCCAGTTCGAGCAACCTCTGTCCGGTTGGTGGGGCCATGCCGCGCCGTTCGAATTCACCCCGCACTACAGGCCTGCACCGGGTGTGAGCCGATACCTTTGCGGCACCCAACCCATCGTCTCGCTCGCCGGCCTCGAATGCGGTCTCGACACCGTCCTCGCGGCCGAAGCCTTCAACGGCGGTTTCGGCAGCATGGCTGCATTGCGCACCAAATCGCTCGCGCTCACCGATGCGTTCATTGCGCTGGTCGAAGCACGTTGCCCCGATCGCTTCGCGCTCGTCACGCCGCGCGACCACGCGCAACGCGGCTCGCAGGTGTCCCTCGCCATGGCGGATGCCGCCGAGGCGGATGCCAACGCGGCCTACGCCATCGTGCAGGCCTTGATCGCACGCGGCGTGATCGGCGACTTTCGCGCAGGCGATGCGCAAATGCCGCACATCCTGCGCTTCGGCTTTACGCCGCTTTACCTCGGCTTCGAAGATGTCTGGCACAGCGTGGAACACATCGTGCAGGTGCTCGAAACCGAAGAATGGAAACGCCCCGAGTTCAACCGGAAGAACGCGGTGACCTGAAACACCAGGAGCACCGGAAGCACGCCATGAGCACCGAAAAAATCGTCGCGCAAGAGAAGGCGCAACTCGACTTCAGCACGTCGATGAGCTACGGCGACTACCTGCATCTCGACGAGATCCTGAACGCGCAGCACCCGCTCTCGCCGACGCACGACGAGATGCTCTTCATCATCCAGCACCAGACCAGCGAGCTTTGGATGAAGCTCATGCTGCACGAGCTGCAAGCCGCCATCGCCTGCGTCGCTTCAGGGGAGTTGCCGGACGCTTTCAAGATGCTCGCGAGGGTCACGCGCATCATGGAACAGCTGGTGAGTGCATGGACCGTGCTGTCGACGATGACGCCGCCCGAGTACAGCGCGATGCGCCCGTACCTTGCCAACTCCAGCGGCTTTCAGAGCGCGCAGTACCGCTGCATCGAGTTCGCGCTCGGCAACAAGAATCCCGCAATGCTCAAGCCCCATGCGCATCGGCCCGATCTGCTGGCCCAGGTGGAAGCGGCATGGCGCTCGCCGTCTTTGTACGACGAGTCGTTGCGACTCCTGGCACGTCAAGGTCTCGCAGTGCCAGCCGACCATCTCGATCGCGACTGGACGCGGCCGTATGAATCCAGCGATGCAGTCGAAGCGGCATGGCTCGTGGTGTACCGCGATCCGCGCGCGCACTGGGATCTGTACCAGCTAGGCGAGAAGCTGACCGACATCGAAGACGCTTTTCGCCTTTGGCGCTTTCGGCATGTGACCACGGTCGAGCGCGTCATCGGCTTTAAGCGTGGCACTGGTGGTACGGGGGGGGTGAGTTATCTGCGCAAGATGCTCGACGTGGTGCTGTTCCCGGAGATCTGGAAGCTGCGTACCGAGCTTTGAGCGTTGGTCAATCCAACGCTGCCAAAGTGCCCTCGACCCAAGACAACCCTATTCGCTCTTGCTCGAGGCGCAAGCCTTGGCGAATACGGTTGTCGCGGAGATCGTCGTAGAGCGCTTTCTCCTCCGGCCTTAATCGCGGCAAGTCACGTAGCGTTTGCGCGCTCTCGTCGCCCCACTGCGATTCGAAGGCCATCAAGGTCGCACGGTCCATCAAAAACGACTCGACATGCTTGAGTCGAGCGCGCAATTGATCGAGGATGGCAAAGCCATGGGTGTCGATATCGCCCCAGTAATAGACCGGAATTCCTGCTAGCCACTCCGCCTGGGCCAACATCTCGAAGCCATAGCCAGCACCAAAAATCACCATGCTGCGCTCGGTCAGTGGAAACGACAGAAAGTTGATCTCGTTCTCCGTCACGAACACTCGCGACAGGCCGAGGTCGAGCCGACTGAAGCTGCCCGCATCCAGTGTGATGTCTTGCGCCGGCGCCGGATCACCCATGGCACGCGTCGAGTCGAGCAATCGAAACCTGACGCGAAGCGGTTTGTCGCGAAAGCCATAGCGCAAAGCGAATGCGTTCAAGCCGGAAGCCGTCATATTCACGGCCTCAGGCGGCAGCACGAGATCCAGACACTCGGCAAGCACGGCCCGATGCGCCTCGATGAATTTGGTGTGAACACCAGCAATGTCGACCTGACGCAGATACACGTCTGGCCGCGGATTTGCTCGCAGCCAGGCCACGATAGCCAACAGCCGTGGCCACTCGGCCGACAGCTCCAGCGCCCGCAGCGGTCGCCTTGCGAGCCAGGCCAGCAACTGCGGTTGGTGTTCGCGTGTGGCATCGACCAACGCCATGAAGCGCACGCTTTCTTGCAGTTTGCCGATGAGCTTCAGCGCGTCTTCCAACGTGTCGATCCATGCCTCTTCGGGTACCGCGTTCGCACCCAGCACCCGGTGTCTGAAGTCTCGCATCACGATTCTGTAGCCCGACGCGCGAACTTCCCGACTCCAGTTACGCACTTCATCGAACTTATCTGTCATTTCCGCAGATGTCGGGGCTTTGAGCATCAGTCGTCTCGGGAAGAGCGGTGTTCCTGTGACGATGCTGGCGAGCAGATCACCACGCTCCCACAGCTTGAGCAACTGCAATTTCAAATTTGCTGGCTGCGTCCAACTCATCCTGCCGCCTTCGCTTTCTCGACCTGATATTCCTCGATGGAGAGGTTTCGCAGCCTCGACGCGCGACCCTCTTCGTTGTGTACGAAGCCCACGCTGGAAACAAAGGGTTCGATGATGTGGATCTTCTGCAGTGGCGTCACGATCAACAACTGCAGGTTGAGTTGTGCAAACAGTCTCAAGCCGTATTGGGCGGACTCGTCGGAACCGCGACCGAAGGCCTCGTCGATCACTACAAACCGAAAAGTTTTGGATCGCACTGCGCCCCACTCCAGACCGAACTGATAGGCCAGGCTCGCAGCCAGGATCGTGTAGGCCAACTTTTCTTTCTGACCGCCTGACTTGCCACCCGAATCGGAATAGTGCTCGTGCTCGGCGTCGCTTTCGCGCCAACGCTCGCTCGCGGCGAATACGAACCAGCTGCGCACGTCCGTTACCTTGCCGGTCCAGCGGCGGTCTTGCTCCGACAACCCCTCGCGCCCCCGAAAGCGTTCGATGATCCGTCTGACCTGCAAAAACTTGGCCTCCGAATACTGAGCATCGTCGGACCCCGTCACCGTGCCGTCCGTGCAGGCGCGCAGTTCAGTCTGGAAATCCCGAACGTCTGCATCGGGTGTGGCTTGCGCTTCGAGCACGATGTAACGCCCAGCGTTGTAGTCGATCTGCGTCAGCGACTCGTTGATGCGGGCGATGCGATCCTTGATGGTCTTGCGCTCACGCTCCAACTGCGCGTTAAAGGTGGCGACTTCACGAATCGTGTTCTCGTTGAGCAGTTCCTTGAAGCGCGTCTCGAAGCGGGGCAGTCCGTCCGTCTGCAGGCTCCGCAGCATCTCCTGGTACTCGAATGCCGCCTCGACGTTGGCGTCCACCTCGGCGGTTTCGAGTTTGTAGGCTTCCTTGTATGCCGCCATGGCCTGAATGACTTTGTCGCGCAGTCGTTTGGCTTTGAGGCCTTCGGCATCGATCGCTCTCTGCAACCCGTCGCGCAGGTCGCGCTCGGAGTTCTCGCAAGACTCGACCGTCAATTGATGCTCACCCAGTGTTTCCGCGCGCAACGAATCCAATTTCTTGAAACAGGCCGCATGCACTAAGAAATCCGGCTCCTCCAGCGTAGTCCGGGTCTGCACGCGCTGGCCATCGGCGGTGTCTCTCTTCTGCTCGGTCTTCGACCGCTTGTCGCGCTGCTTCTGCAGCTCGACTTCCTTGTTCTGCATCTGAACCACGAGTGCGTCCAGTTGGCCAGTCAGCGTTTTCAGCAGATCCGACGCTGCCTCGATCTCTTCTTTCTCGTCCTGCAACCGGGATACTTCAGTCGCGACGGATTGCCAATCGAGCTCGACAAAATCAGCATACATGTCGAGCTTCGACAAGGCGTTGGATCGCTCTCTCAATCTATTCTGTTCGATCTGAATGGCGGCAATGCGACCGCCAAGATCCGCCAGTTCACTCTCCAGCTGCCGGGCCTTGGTCTCCAGTGCGGCGATCTTGGCGGCATTGGTCCACCCGAGCACGTAACGACTGCGGTCGTCCAGGCGATGACGGTCATCCTTCTCGTGACGCTCGCCTTTGGCCTTGATCTGCCCGGCACGGGTGATCGCATGTGTCTCGCGACGAAATTGCTCTTGTGTGGCGCAGCACGCCACATCAAAGCGGTGAGCAATTTCGCGCTCAATCCACTCGTAGAACGGAGAGTCTGGCTTGATCGACACCTTGCGCGCCAATGAATCCCGATGAAGCCCAGGCAGATCGCCACGCGAGCCACTGCGCACGCGAAAGTAAACAATGCGGCCCCGAAGATGAGTCTTGTCGACCCATTCGGTCACGTGCGCGTAATTCTTGTCCGACACCAGCAGCGACAGGCCAAAGCTCCTCAAGAGGCGCTCGGCCGCGCCCTCCCAATCACGCTCGTCGTCCCGCACTTGCAAGAGTTCGCCGGCGAAGGGCATCGCATCGGCAGCGAGTCCGAGCGCCTGACACAACGCACCGCGCATAGCGATCTGTTCCGCCGGGATATTGCTGCGCCTAGCCCGCAGGCTCCGGATCTCGCCTGTCAGCGCGGCGTGCTCCGCCTTGCCCTGTCGCATCGTCACGCCGTTTTCGGTAGCGTCGTTTTGCAGTTCGCTTTCGCGATCCTGCGCCGCTTGCTTCATGCTCTCCAGGTTCTGACGCTGCACCAGAAAGTCGGCAGCGGAACTCATCTGAAGCAAACCGACAGATCGCGCAAGCTGGTTGTAATTGGTCGCCTTGATGCGTCGCTTTTCCAAGTCGATCTGCCGAACGTGGATCGCGCTTTCGAGCTGACCGAGACGGTCTCCGCCGTTCATGGAAATGCTTTGTCGAAGTGTCAGTTCCTGTTCGTATTGCGCATCGCGAGCAATTTCGCTGAGCTGCACTTGATCGTTGTACCGTTCCCATTCCTCGTTCAACAGGTTGATGCGCGTGTCGAGCAAATCAAGCTTCAGGCCGGCGAAGTACGGTCTGAGCGCCTCGCGACAACGCCGCAGTTCATCGGCGCGCACGACCAGCAACGCATGGCGGTCGCAATCGGCGACTAGCGGCGTCAGCAGCTCGACCTGGCGCTTCGCCTTGAGCACCGCTTCGTGCGCGCGGTTCAAGTCATCGAAGTGGCCGATCAATGCCGCGATGCGTGGCACCACATCGAACGGCTCCAGCATGTGACTGCGCACAAAGTCGGTCAGATTGCCGACCGACTTCATCGACACGGTCTGGTGAAACAGTTCGAGCGCCTGCTCGTTTTCGATTCCGAAGCGGCGGCGAAACCAGGCGCCATACGGCGGAAAGCCATCGAACAACTCAGCGCCGGCAGTACGAAGCTTTTTTCGCAACGCGGGGATGTCGGTTCCGAAGTTGGCAAAGTCGGCAGCTATGGAGAGGTCGCATTCCGCTCCCACGAAGAAGCGCGCGGGCTGGCCCTGCGCATCCTTCATCCAGAACACCTGCGCGATGGTGACGGTCTGGTCATAGCCAGCGTTGTGGAACACGCCAAGGATGACGCTGTAGCCGTTGTGGTCGCGCAGCGCAACCGGCTTGGCCGCGCCACTCACTTCGTTGCGCTCGGATTTGTAGTGACCGAGCACATAGGAACGCAGCGTGCGCTCTTTGTTGTCGGCACCCGCCGCCTTGTTGTAGGCAATGCGATGCGCGGGCACCAACAGCGTCGTCACCGCATCGACCAGGGTCGATTTTCCCGAGCCGATGTCGCCAGTTAGCAGGGCATTTCGACCGCCGGGATGAAGCACCCATACGCGTGCGTCGAAGGTGCCCCAGTTGAAAACTTCAAGCCGCTGCAAGCGAAAGCCGGAGAGTGCGTCATCGGTCGCGAAGTCCAGGCTGCCTGTCAAACGTTCAGTCATCGCCAACGCCATCGATGCCGACATGCAACTGCACGCGGTAAGACTCGAGCTTCGCGTCGAACTCGGCCAGCCATTGCGCATCGACAAAGGCCTTGAGAATCCGCCGAACCTCGAACGATGGCGCTTGCCCGCTTGGTGCACCGGCGGCCGGCTTCAGCTTTCGCAAGAAGCCGAGGTCTACGATCTTTCCAAGATGCGTCTCGATCTGATCTACCACCCTCGACTCGTTGCTGTTGTCGGGCAAAAATACCCTGGTCATTTCAACGATCTGGTCACGCGAAAGAATCAGTCGGGTTTCACCGCCACCGGCGTCGAACTCGGCCAGTTTTTTGCGCAGCAGCGCCAGCAGCAAACTGACCATCAAGCCCAATGGCCGCCTTGTGATCAACCGCGGCAATGGTGCGGCGGACGCGTCATCCGCATCGTCGGCAAGCGGCGTGCGCGAACGCAAGAAGGCATAGCCCTCCGCTTCGTCCTGCACCAATTCCAGCCCCAGCACAGCGACATAGTCGCGAACCCGAAACTGCAAGCCGTAGAGCGCACTCCACAAATTTGCGGCAGCTTCGCGGTAGATCACCCCCTTCAGGAGCGGAACGACCAGCGCCGACAGATCAGGCTCGGGAGCGCTGGCGGTTGGTGCTGACTTTGCCTTGACATCCTCATCCTCATCCATCGCTTTATGCCTTCACGCTATCGAACGAAAATCACGCGTGGCAGACGTGCCCGCCGCGGATGCGAAATCGCGTCGCGCCCCATGCTGTTCCAGACGATCAGATCCTCGTTTGTTTCGTCAACGACGGCGCCGAAGGTTTCGTCCGCCAACTGCAAATAGGCCACGAGTTCCGCGAGTCCGTGGTGCAGTGGATGCATCTGCGTCATCTCTTTCAATGTCACTTGAGTGCGCTCTTGCAAAGCCTTTCGCACATGCCGTTCCAGCTGTGCCTTGTCGACCACCACTTGCGAGAAAAGCGCTGCGGCATCGCCGTCGGACTCACCCGTGTCCAGTGCGACGTCTGCGATCCTGGGCTTGAGCGCCGGTGCATAGAGTGGCCGCTCCATCGGCAGTTCGATATTGACCGAGGTGCTTGCAATGCGCATCACTTCGCCGGGGAGCGGCGCCTCGCGAAGCGTCAGCGCCTTGGACTCGATGCCGCGCAGGATGTCCATGATCCTGCGATTTTCCAGCCAGGCTTGATCGTCGAGAAAGCGGCGCAATTGCTGCGAGAGTTGCGCGACAGTGCGTTGCGTGTGCTCGCCCGCCTCGATCCAGTCGTAGTGCACACGACGCGTACGTACGTCGGGTTTGAGTTCTGCGACGGCGGGCAACGTCAACACGCGCTCCAGCAAAGCCGAAAGCTCGTCTTGCCTAAGACTCGACAGCAAGAAGTCCCAGAACGCCGTAAAGCTGCGGCCCTGATCAGAATCGGCAATCGCGTCACGTTCACCCATGATCTGTTCTAGCAACTCTCCTTTGCCGCCTTCCCATAACGTGATGCGCTCGCGCACACGTCGATCGAGACCGCGAAAGTTCTGCTCCACTTCCCGGAAGTCGGTCATCAACTCACGCGCCAAACTCGCGAATTGCTGGAATCGTTCTTTCAGCGCTGTATCGTCGAGAACGGGAATGTTGCCTCCTATGACTCTGGCGATATCGCTGTCGATTTCGTCGCGGCGCCGGTGCAGTTCGGCAATGCGTACCACCGGGTCGGTTTCGCTGCCCTGGCTCATTTGCTTGAGCAACTCGAACAGCGTCAGCAAGCGCGACTCGGTTCCGACAAAGTTCCGCTCCGCAAGCGTGCCGAGCCAGGCGATCGCCTTCTCGGTGGCGGGCATCAGATCGAACTGTGGCTCGTCTGTGCCCGCGGCGTAGAACTTGCGCATCCACCCTTTGTCGTTGGCGGTCCAGTCGTTCAGATACTCGAGCGCAGATTTGGGAAAGGCGTCTGCGCCGATCCTCTCGCGCAGACCGAACAGTTCGTCTTCGAGCGTTTCGGCCAAGTCAGCCTGAGCCATCACGCGCACGTTGGGAGCAATGAATACGCGGTGCAAAAAGGCAGCGATCAAGACGGCATGATCCGAGCGCAAGAGGCGCCACGCCGGATGGTTTTGCCGCAGCACGTCGAGCGTGGCGTAGTCCATGCTCACTCGGCAACGTCCCCGTCGCCATGGTACTGCTCAAGCTCCTGCTCGATTTGCTCAATGGTCGGCAGACTCGACTGCAGTTCCTCCGGCAGCGATGCAACCAGCTGGTACTCCGCGACGCCGATCGGTTTGTTGGAGTCGCGCAACGCGTACTCAGCCACCACGCGGTTCCGGGTCTTACACAGCAGCAGGCCAATCGTTGGTGCATCGAGCGCCGATTTGAGCTGCTCATCGACCGCCGTCAGATAAAAGTTCAATTGGCCCGCGTGCTCGGGCTTGAACGCACCGGCTTTGAGTTCAACCACCACATAGCAGTGCAGCTTCAGGTGATAGAACAGTAGATCGATGAAGAAATCGTCACCACCAACCTCCAACGGAACCTGACGGCCGACATAGGCAAAGCCCGCACCTAGCTCCAACAAGAAACGAGAGACGTGTTGGACCAACGCCGCTTCGATTTCTCGCTCTCCAGCCTCCTGTCCGATGCCGAGAAAATCGAAAACGTAGGGGTCTTTGAGCGCCTGCTGCGCTAGGTCTGAACCGTTTGGCGGCAGCTGCGCCGTAAAATTGGTAATCGCTTTGCCCTCTCGTTCAAGCAATCGTGTTTCGATGTGGATATTGAGGACGCTGCGTGACCAGCCTTGATTCACCGCTCGCTGGGCATAGGCCAGACGCTGCTCGGGGCGTTTCAGCTTGCTCAGCAGAACCAGGTTATGCCCCCAAGGCAATTGTCCAACAGCCTGTTGGACAATTGACTCCTCAGGCCACGCCTCGGCAAACGCGCGCATGTACATAAGGTTGGCGCGCGAGAGACCCCTCATGTCCGGAAACGCGACACGCAGGTCGTGTGCCAGCCGCTCGATCACTTTCGCGCCCCACCCTTGCTCCGCCTGCCGAACCAGAATGTCGCGGCCAATCTGCCAATAGAGTAAGACGAGTCCACGCGTCACAGTCGCTGCAGCACGCCGCTGAGCGCCATCGATACGTGCCTTCAGCTCGACCAGCCACTCGGCGTAGCCTTTTGGGACGCTGCTCACAGAAGGAAGACTCGAACGGGTCACAGAAAATCTCCATGGTCGGGTGCTCAACCCTTTTCCAGACGGCCGCCTCAACGGCGATAAAGCGAACAAGCTCTGGAATATGCACTGGTTCTTCCGAAGCCCCGCGCACGGCAACTGAAGCGATGCGCAAGTTCATCGTGCGCGAGCTTTACTTCTTGAAGTATTCAGCGGGCCCTGGCACCGCTCTCAGCGTTCATCCCGCATAAAGCCAAGGTTGATCGAGCAAACGCGCGCCCAGCGTGCGCATCGCCATGTCGCGACCAAGCCGCACCGGCCCGACCGCATGAAAGATGTCGCCGTTGCGCCGCGCCCTCGCTTGCACGCGTGCGTTGCGCTGCCAGCGTGCCTCGGCGTAGCGGCGGAAGGCGGCCGGCACGTCTAGCGCGCTGCCGTCGCGCAGGGCATCGGCCAGCGCCATCGCATCTTCGACGGCCATGCCGGCGCCTTGCGCAAGGTAAGGCAGCATTGGATGCGCGGCATCGCCGAGCAAGGCGATGCGGCCGTCCGCCATGTCGCCAGCCGAAGTCAGCGGGGCACGATCGAACAAGGTCCACGCGCGCCATGAGGGCATGGCTTCGAGCAGCGCCTGCAATGCTGCCCCCGTGTTGCCGGTGGCTTGCTTCAGGGCGTCGAGGCTGCTGGCCTGATCCCAGTCGCGCGCGTCGCCTGCGGGTGCCGACTCTGCGACGACGATCACGTTGAGCGCAGCACCTCCGCGCACCGGATACGCCACCGCATGCAGCTGCGGCCCGAGCCAGACATCCACGCGATCGACGTTGCGCAGCACAGCCGGCAGCGACGACATCTCGACCAGCGCGCGCCAGGCCGTGTGACCAGTGGCGCGCGGCGGCACGTCGTTCGGCACGACCTGCATGCGCACCACGCTCCACAAACCGTCGGCGCCGACGAGCGCATCGCCTTCCCAGGCGCGCGCGTCGTCGGTCGCCACACAAACGATGTCGTCGCCCGTTGCGATTTCGGTGATGCGTGCACCGCCGTTGAGAGCGTCGCTCGCATCACGCGTGCGCACGGCATCCACCAGCATCGAGTGCAGATCTGCCCGGTGCACGCACAGGTAAGGCGCTCCGTAGCGCTCCTGCATCGTCTCGCCGAGCGGCAATTTCGCGATGGCGGCATGGCTGCCGGCGCTGCGCACCACGAGCGTCGTCGGGCGTGCAGCGATGGCCGCCAGGGGCACGCCAAGGCCGAGCGCCTGGAGCCGTCGTGTGGTGTTCGGGCCGAGCTGCACGCCAGCACCGATTTCATGGAAGGCATCGGCCTGTTCGAGCACCTCGATGCGATGGCCTCGACGCGACAGCGCCAGCGCGCTGGCCAGTCCGCCGATGCCGCCGCCCGCGACGAGGATGCGCGCGGGCATCGACCTCAGTGCGTTGTGAGCGGCTTGGCGTCGGCCTTGCCGCAAGCGCCACAGGTGTCGCAGGCGCTGCAGCCGGAGCTCTTCGCGAGCGATGCCGCGAGCTGGTCGGCACGCGCCTGATCGACCAGCCCCGCACGCTGCGTGCCGCTGGCCAGCTTCTGCGCCGCGCTGCGGCGCCAGCCGGCAGGCATCCAGCGCCACGTCGCATACAACGCGGCAAAAGCGACGATCAATGCGACGACGATGTTCTGGGTCATATCAACTCCGACTGTTCAGCCCCAACCAAGGGCCACCGCGATGCGGTAAGTGATGAAGCATGCGCCATACGCCAATGCGAACAGATAGCCCGCCATGATCCAGACGTATTTCCAGCTGGCCGTCTCGCGCTTGACGGCGGCCAGCGTCGAGATGCATTGCGGCGCAAAGACATACCAGACCAGCAACGACAACGCCGTCGCCAGCGACCAGGTGTGCGCGATCAACGGCTGCAGCTGGCTCGCAACTTCTTCGCCGGTCGCCGAGAGCGCATACACCGTGCCGAGCGCACCGACCGCCACCTCACGCGCCGCCATGCCCGGCACCAGCGCGATCGAGATTTGCCAGTTGAAACCGATCGGCGCGAAGATGTGCTCGAGCACGCCGCCGATCATGCCGGCCAGGCTGTACTGAATAGCGGGCCCGGTCGCACCATCGGGCGGCGACGGAAAGGTCGATAAGAACCACAGCAGGATGGTCAGCGTGAGGATGATCGTGCCGACGCGTTGCAAGAAGATCCATGCGCGCTCGTACAAGCCCAGCGCCAGATTGCGGATGCTCGGCCACCGATAGGCCGGAAGCTCCATCAGCAACGGCGAGTGCGACTGGTTGTCCCTGAAGCGCTTCATGACCCACGCCACCGCCATCGCCGACACGATGCCGAAGACATACAGCGCGAACAACACCACGCCCTGCAGGTTGAACACGCCGGCAACGCTGCGCTCCGGAATGAACGCCGCGATGAGCAATGCATACACCGGCAGCCGCGCTGAACAGGTCATGAGCGGCGCGATCATGATGGTCGTCAAGCGGTCGCGCCAGTTGCTGATCGTGCGCGTCGCCATCACGCCCGGAATAGCGCAGGCGAAGCTCGACAGCAACGGAATGAACGAGCGCCCCGACAGGCCGACGGTGCCCATCACGCGGTCGAGCAGGAAGGCCGCGCGCGGCAGGTAGCCGGAGTCTTCGAGGGCGAGGATGAACAGGAACAGGATCAGGATCTGCGGCAGGAAGACGATGACGCTGCCAGCCCCGGCAATCACGCCATCGGCCAGCAGACTTTGCAGATGGCCCGCGGCCATGTGCGTCTTGACGAAGGTTCCGGCCGCTTCGGTGACCGCCTTGATGGCGTCCATCGGCACGTTGGCCCAGCTGAACACGGCCTGGAACATCAGGAACAGCGTGACCGCCAGCACCAGCATGCCCCACAGCGGGTGCAGCACCACCCGGTCGATGCGGTCGCTGGTCGCCAGGCTGTCCATCGGCTCGCGCACCGCCAGGCCGAGGATGCGGCGCACTTCACGCTGGGTTGCCAGCACATCGTCCAGCGCAGGTGCTTGCCACGGCACCGGCGCGGCCGCTGCCACGGGCGTGTCGAGCGCGGCCAGCAATGCCTGGGCACCGTCGTTTTGCACGCCGATCGTTTCGATCACCGGCACGCCGAGTTCGCGCGACAGCACAGCCGTATCGACCGTGATGCCCTGCTTCTTCGCCATGTCGGCCATGTTCAGCGCCACCACCATAGGCAAGCCGAGCTTTTTGGCTTCGAGCACCAGCCGCAGGTTGAGTCGCAGATTGGTCGCGTCGGTCACGCACACCAGCAGGTCGGGCAAGGCCTCCTTGCTGCGGCCGGTGACGACGTCGCGCGTCACGGCTTCGTCGGCACTCAGCGCATTCAGGCTGTAGGCGCCCGGCAGGTCGAGCACGAAGATGCGGCGGCCGGCGGCAGTGCGCAGCGTGCCTTCCTTGCGCTCGACCGTCACGCCCGCATAGTTGGCGACCTTCTGGCGACTGCCCGTCAACAGATTGAAAAGCGCGGTCTTGCCGCAGTTCGGATTGCCTAGCAAGGCGATGCGACCCGGCTGGCCTTTGGGCGCGAAGCCGCCGGGACCGCTGATGACGGCGTCAACCATGGTGCTCGGCGCCCGGTGTCACGCGAATAAAGGCGGCCTCGTAGCGGCGCAGTGCGAAGGTCGTGTGGCCCAGGCGCACTGCAAGTGGCTCGCGCCCGGGCGCGCCGCTGGCCACGATGCGAACCGCCTCGCCCGGCACGAAGCCGATTTCGGTCAGTCGCAGCACCAGCTCCCGGTCTTCCGCACCCGTCGGGCGCAGCAGGTCCAGCACGGTCGCCCATTGATGGCTAGGAAGCTTGTCGAGGCTGAGCGCGCTCGACGGCAAAGCGGCCGCCGATGCCGCAGCAATCGTTGTTGTCGTCACCCGGATATCCACAGATCAAAACGAGAATTATTCTCGAAAACTCGATCGAGGTGGAAAAAGCGGTTATCCGCCCGACGATTTACGCGTTTTCAGACCGGGCTCAAGCCGCCAAAAGTTGCCTCAACACGAACGGCAAGATGCCGCCGTGCTTGTAGTAATCGACCTCGATCGGCGTGTCGATGCGCAGGCGCACCGTGACCTCCTGGTGCGAGTTGTCGGGCCGATGAACCACCAGCTTCACGTCCATCTGCGGCTTGAGTTCGCCGCCGATGACCACGTCGATGCGCTCGTCGCCAGTCAGCCCCAGGGTCTGCCAGGAGTCGGCGCCGCGGAACTGCAGCGGCAGCACGCCCATGCCGACCAGGTTGGCGCGGTGGATGCGCTCGAAGCTGCGTGCAATCACCGCTTTGATGCCCAGCAACTGCGTGCCCTTGGCAGCCCAGTCGCGCGATGACCCCGTGCCGTACTCCTCGCCGCCGAACACGACCGTCGGAACCCCGAGCTCGATGTACTTCATCGCCGCGTCGTAGATGAACATCTTCTCGTTACCGGGCTGAAAGCGCGTCACGCCGCCCTCTTCCTGCGTGCCCTTGTCGTCGGGCGCAATCATCAGGTTCTTGATGCGCACGTTGGCGAAGGTGCCGCGCATCATCACGTCGTGATTGCCGCGGCGCGAGCCGTAGCTGTTGAAATCTTCCTTCTTCACGCCGTTGGCCTTGAGCCAGATGCCCGCAGGCGAACTCTCTTTGATGGAGCCGGCCGGCGAGATGTGGTCCGTGGTGATCGAGTCGCCGAAAAGCGCCATGACCCGCGCCGACTTGAATCCCGCATCGGCGGCGTGCGGTTTCATCTTGAAGCCGGCGAAGAACGGCGGCTCTGCGATGTAGGTCGACTCGGGCCAGTCGTACACCTGGCCACTCACGCCTTTGATGCTGCTCCACAGCTTGCCGGGGTTCTCCTTGATCTGCTCGTAGTTCTTGCGGAACGACTTGGCATCCATCGCATGGCGCAGGTTCTCGTCGATCTCGGCCATCGTCGGCCAGATGTCGCCGAGGTACACGTCCTTGCCGCCCTTGCCCTTGCCGACGGGTTGCGTCATCAGGTCGACCATCACGTTGCCGGCGATGGCGTAGGCCACAACCAGCGGCGGTGACGCCAAAAAGTTTGCCTTGAGATTCGGATGGATGCGCGCTTCGAAATTGCGATTGCCAGACAGAACGGCAGCACCGATCAAATCGTTCTTGCTGATGACCTCGTTGATCTCGGGCGACAGATCACCGGAGTTGCCGATGCAGGTCGTGCAGCCGTAGCCTGCCAGGTAGAAGCCGAGCTTTTCAAGATACTGCAGCAGGTCTGCCTTCACCAGATAGTCGGTCACGATGCGCGAGCCGGGTGCTAGCGACGTCTTCACGTGCGGCTTGACGGTCAGCCCTGCCAGCACCGCCTTCTTGGCCAGCAGGCCGGCCGCCAGCATCACGCTCGGGTTCGATGTGTTGGTGCACGAAGTGATGGCGGCGATCAACACGTCGCCATTGCCGATGGTCACGCCGCCGGGCGGATCTTTGGGCGCCGATGCCGCACTATGCGCAGCCGCCTTGGTCGACCGGTTGGCGACCATCTCGACGACCTCTCTCGGCGCGCCGGCCTGGGTCGGCGGCTGCTCTTTTTCTTCCACCGATACGCCATCGTGTGCCAGCGGATAACGCATCTTCAGTTTGTTGGCCGGCTGGTTGAAACCGTTGGCGTCGTTCGGCTTGCTGAACAGCTCGGAGAACTTGGTGGACATGTGACCGAGGTCGATGCGGTCTTGCGGGCGCTTGGGGCCGGCCAAGCTGGGCGTGACCGTGCCGAGGTCGAGCCGCACGATCTTCGTGTAGTTGAGTTCACCCGGCGCCGGCATGCCGAACAGGCCCTGCGCCTTGTAGTAGGCCTCGAACAACTCGACTTCCTGGTCGGTGCGACCGGTGCCCTTGAAGTACGCGACCGTCATTTCGTCGACCGGAAAGAACCCCATCGTCGCGCCGTATTCGGGCGCCATGTTGCCGATGGTCGCGCGGTCGGGCACCGCGATCGAACCGGCGCCGGGGCCGAAGAACTCGACGAACTTGCCGACCACTTTTTCGCCGCGAAGAATGGCGGTGACGTAGAGCACCAGGTCGGTCGCCGTCACGCCTTCGCGCAGCTTGCCGGTGAGCTCGAAGCCGACCACGTCGGGCGTCAGCATGTAGACCGGCTGACCCAGCATGGCGGCCTCGGCCTCGATGCCGCCGACGCCCCAACCGACTACGCCGATA
Source organism: Variovorax sp. LG9.2 (assembly GCF_035018885.1). NCBI lineage: Bacteria > Pseudomonadati > Pseudomonadota > Betaproteobacteria > Burkholderiales > Comamonadaceae > Variovorax > Variovorax sp. LG9.2. Next base: position 98,533 of record NZ_JASJXB010000008.1, read on the forward strand.
CCGTTGATCATGGTGGTGTGGCTGTCGGTGCCGACCAGTGAATCGGGGTAGTACACCGGCACATCGGCCTTGTCGTTCGGGCTTGTGTAAACACCGCGCGCGAAGTATTCGAGGTTCACCTGATGCACGATGCCGAAGCCCGGCGGCACGACCCGGAAGGTGTCGAAGGCCTGCATGCCCCACTTCATGAACTGGTAGCGCTCGTTGTTACGTTGGAACTCCAGCTTCATGTTGAGATCGAGCGCCTTGGGCGTGCCGTAGTAGTCGACCATCACCGAGTGGTCGACCACCAGATCGACCGGCACCAACGGCTCGATCGTCTTCGGTGATTTGCCGAGCGCCGCAGCCACGCTGCGCATCGCAGCCAGGTCGGCAAGGAGCGGCACGCCGGTGAAGTCCTGCAGCACCACGCGGGTGACGACGAAAGGAATCTCGTCGGTGCGCTCGGCGTTGGGCGACCAGTGGGCCAACTCGGCGATGTGGGCCGCCGTCACCTTCTGGCCATCGCAATTTCGGAGCACCGATTCGAGAATGATCCGGATCGACACCGGCAGTTTTTCGATGCCCGGGTACGCCTTGGCCAGTTCCTTCAGCGACCAGAACTTTCCGGATTTCCCCGAAGCAGTTTTGAACGTCTTGAGGGCGGAAGAGAAAGCGTGAGCGGCGTCGTGGGCCATGAAAGAACTCCTTGGTTCGGTCGTTGTACCTTGTCCAACTCAAAGATAGCAGGCTTCGAAGTCAACGCTTGTAGTCGGGACACCCATCAGCACCGCCCGAACGCTCAAAGCCCCGACTGCTGTATCAGCACCGACAGCGCACTGTCGATCCAGCCTTTCGCCAGGCTCTCATGCGTGCCGTCGAAATGCACGCGCACTTCATGCACGGCCTGCACCGGTGCAGCGCCCTCGCCTTCGACAAGCACCCGAAACCACGCCTCCGCCGGCTTCAGGTCCTTCTTCGGCGAGGTCGGGTTCAAGGTGATCGGTCCGCCGTGGTCTTGTGCAAGCAGCAGGTGCGGCAACCGGTTGACGGGGCTGTTGTCGATGGCTGTCACCGTGCCTTCGAGCTTCTGCGTCCGGCCTCTGACGATGACGACCGCCTTTGCGCCCGTCGACAAGCGCTGCCGATCGCGCTCCGACACCAGCGCTTCGACGCGCCAGCGGCGCCCGTCGACCACCATGGCGATCAGCTGCGTCGGGCCGACCCACGTGCCCGCGCGGAGGTCAGGGTCGACATCGCGCACATCGCCGTCACGCGTGGCCACGATGCGCAGGCGGAGCAGTTCGGCCTCGCGCGCACGGCGCTCCGCGTCATAGCGTGACGCGAGCTGTTCGGCCACGGCCAGCCGCGCAGCGCCGTCTTCGACCATGCCGAGCGCACCGCGTGCCGAGCGCGCATAGGCGGCAGACAACGCAGCCGCCTTGTCGCGTTCTTCGCCTTGATTGGGCGCGTCGAGCTCGACCAGCACGCCATCGGGTCGAATCGCTGCGCCGTTGCGAAGAGTGACGCTCTCCAGCCGTGCGGCGTAGGGCGAATACACCGGCTGCTCCGACGCCGCCTTCAACACACCGGGTGCCGAGATGCCGGAAAACAAAGGCAGGAAAAGCACGAGCGCGAAGGCCACGATCAGCAGTGCCCACACCACCGAGCGTCGCCGTGGAATCTCGGCCCGCCTCTGCCACCACACGCGCAACTCCGCGTAGATCGGCCGACCCAGAAACACCGAGATTTCCACCACGAACAGCAAAATGCCCAGCGCCTTGAAGAAGGCGTGATAGACCACCACCGCGATGCCGATGAACAGCACCAACCTGTAGATCCAGGTAGCGAATGCGAACGACACCAGGAAGCGCCGGAACGATGGCGTAAGCACCTCGCTCGAAGGCTCAAGCAAACCGGGAATCCAACGTCGCAACACGCGCCGAGCCTGCTTGCCGGCGCGCTCGTGCAGCACCGGGAAATCGAGCGCGTCCGTCAACATGTAGTAGCCGTCGAAACGCATGAAAGGGCTGGCGTTGACCAGCAGCGTCAGCACCCATGCGGTGGTCGCCAAAAAGAACAGCGCGTTGCGGAAGTTGCCGTCGGGCATGAACGCCCACAAAAAAGTGGACCACGCGGCGAGCACAAGCTCGGCTGCGATGCCGGCGGATGCGATGGCAAAGCGATGACGCGATCGTTCCAGCTTCCAGCTCTCACCGGTGTCGGTATACGGCATCGGCCACATCACCAGCAGCGCCACGCCCATGTGCCCCACCCGCACACCGTGGCGTGTCGAAACGATGGCGTGCCCCAGTTCGTGCAGCAGCTTCGAGAACACCAGCGCGGCAGCGAAACCGACCACGCCATCCCAGCTCAATGCGCCGCGCAGGTTCGCTTCGACCACGTCGAGCTGGCGCGCCGCCAGCACGATGCCGGTGAGCGCCGCGAGTCCGGAGATGCCGACGAACCAGCCGCTGAACAACCAGCGCACCCACGGCATCGCCACTGCGAGCCAGTGCGCTGGCCGCACCAGCGGAATGCGGATGAAAAGATAGTTGTTGAGCAACCAGCGCCACAGCGGCATCGCCGGCTTCTGGCGTGCAGTTCGTAGCAATTGATGCTGCATCAGGAAACGGATGAGCTGCTCGACATCGTCCGCCACCGGCGCCAATGCTGTCGAAGCGTCGATGTCCTGCGCAATGGCTTTTGGAGAAGCCATGTCCCAGCGCTGCAGGATCTCGAACTCGAGCCAGCCGATGCGAAAGAACAGGTTGCGCACCGGATCGCAGATGTGCCATGCGGGTGAGCCGTCACGATTCGATCCCGCCCCGTGGATCTGCAACTCTTCACGCAATGCGGGCCATGGCGCGGGTTGGGTCATCGGGGCGGTGAGCGCAGCGCGCGGCAACTCCGCGCTCAGCATCCGCACCACTCTCGCACCGCCGCGAAAGGCCGGCGGAACATCAGGTAACCCAGCACCGTCCAGTCGCCTGAAATGCGCGCCGTGCCCCGCAGGCCGATGCGAGCCTGCGCCGATGTGCCTTCGACCGTGCCGCGCAGCAGATAACTCGCCACGCCGTTAGGCGCCTCGATCACCTGGTAGCCCGCATAGTCGAGCCGCGCTTCGACCGGATCGAGCGGCGCCACGCGCATGAAGAGCGTCATGGCCGCGCCGGGCTTGAGGTTGACGGCTTCGTTCACCGGCGCCCAGGCCTGCAGGCCCAGCACGGCCGGGTCGGCGAGCAAGCCGACGCGCTCGCCGGTCTGCACGGGACGACCAGCCCAGTCGTTCGGGTCGGAATACACGAACACGCCAGCGCTCGGCGCCTTGATGAGCAACTGGCCCATCTCGCGCTGCAGTGCGTCGACATCGACCTGGCGCTCGCGCAGCTTGCCCTCGGCAATGTTGAGTTCGGCCTTGGCCGCCTGCGTTTCGATGGCACGCTGCGACGCCTGCAGCAGGTCGACCCGCGCTGAAGCCAGCGCCGCCTGCGCCACCGCCTGTCGGTTGTAGATCGTGCTGTCGTCGAGCTCGGCCAGCACCGCGCCGGCTTCGACCGGCGTGTTGGGCTTCACGACCATGCGCTTGATGACGCTCTCTCGCGGCGACGAAATCACCTGGCTGTGGTTGGAAACCACCTCGGCTGGCACCAGCGCGTATTCGCGGACCGGCACCAGCAATGCCAGCGGCAAGGCGATCAGCGCCCAGCGAAATGCGCGTCGCGCCCACAAGCCCGACCACAGGGTGCCGACCGATCGGCGCCGCTCGGTCAGTGCCCACCATGCGTGGCCGTACATCGCTGCGGCCTGCAGCAAAAGAAACTCGGGCGCACCGGCATCGAACTCGGCCGGCCAAGGTGTCTCGCGCCCCAGGAGAAGCGCGGCACGTGCCCGGCCATCGGGCCCGGCGAGCGACATCACCCAGACGTGGTCGGGCATCCAGTCGGCCCACTGCGCGGCCAGTGCAGACGGCAGCATCGCCGGCGACAACGCAAGAACACGCGCGCTGGCCGGCAAGCCATCGAGTTGCTTTCGAACATGGTTGGCCACGTCTGCGAGCCACAGCGCATAGGGCGAATTGGCGTCGATATCGGCCAGGCCCGAATGCGCTGCCAGCCGCGTGCGCCGGGCGCCGAAAAATCCGACCAGCGCCGCTTGCCGGTAGCTTGCCAGTGCATGGGTCTCGTTGCAGAAAATGAAGGCGAGGTCGGCCGCGCTGGGAGCCGCGTGCACCTTCGCTGCCAGGGCGTGAAACGCAAGGTCTGTCACGAACTATCTCCGGGAGGGCAGCCCGCGCACGCCCTCACAAGGCCGACGGCGCGCGCACTTGCCCGCTCATGCCGGGCAGCACCACACCGGTGGTGCTGGCAAGTTCGGTCTCGATCTCGACGGTCTGGCTCACCGCATCGACGCGGGCGGCGATGCGCGTGACCTTCAAGGCGACGACACCACCGGTTTCGTCGACCTTGCCGTCGAGCTTTTCGCCCGTCTTCAACCACGCGAGCCATTGCGACGGCACGTTCATGCGCGCCTTGAGCGGGCCACTGCCCACGAGCTCGATCACGGGTGCACCCGGGTTCACGCCCTGCCCCACCTTGACGTGCACGCGCGCGACCTTGCCCGCGAACGGCGCGACGATGGCGCACTGCGCCACTTGTGCCTCGAAGATCTGGACCTGGCTTTGCGCTTTGTTCACGTTGGCCGCAGCCAGCTCGACTTCGACCTCGGCGGCCGACTGCAGGCCCTGCAGCTTCTGCTTGGCCTCGTACTGCACGCGCGCTGCCTCGTGCTCCGCCCGTGCAGCACCACGGCGCGCCTGAACTTCGGCGCAGTCGAACGACGCCACGACCTGACCGGCCCGCACGCTGTCGCCCAGACCGACCGGCACCTTCGCGATGCGGCCAGCGACCGAGGCTGAAAGAATGCTCTCCTGCGCTGCGACGACTAGAAAGCGGACGGGTGCGACGTTGGCCGACGCCGCAGCCGGCTTCGCCTGTGCGAAGGCGCAAGTGCCCAGGCACACCCCACCCATCCAGAGCACCAGCGCGGCGGCCAGCTTTGCCGGCCTTGCCGAACGACACACCGTCATGGCTGCTGCGCCACGGTCGACTCAGTGCGCGCGGCACGACGCACATCACCGATGACCGACAACGCCGCCGCCTCGGCGAAGGCGCCGAGCGAGCGGTCGCTGCCCTCGCTCGGCAGGTAGCTCACGTAGTTCTGCTGCAGCAGTTGCTTGCCGGCCGGGTCGGTCAGCGTCATGCGCCACTGCGCACGCATCGTCGCTTTCGATTCCATGCGCTGAAAGCTCAGCGTCAGCACCAGTGCATCGGCGCCCTGCCCGGCCACGAGTTCGTTGCGCACCACGATGCGCTCGACCGCGCTGCGCACCGCCGCTTCGTTCACGCCACGCGGCAGGTCGGCGATGCGAACCGACACCGGGCGGCTCGCCAACTGCAAGCCGATCGGCTTCAGGAAGACGCTCTTCTCGCCGTCGAGCAGGCTCGCATCGATCGCCTTTGCCAGCGTCGGAATGTCGGTGCCGGTGACGGTGTCGGGTAGCAGGTCGACGCCGACCGAGTTCAGCACGCGGCCATAGGCGGCCTGCGTCGCGGCATAGGCGGTGGCGAGCTGAAAGCGCGACACCAGCGCACGCGAATCGGTGCGCAGCGACTCGAGCTCGCTCTCCAGCCGGTTGCTGGCACCAGCGCGCGACACGCTCGACAGTCGCTGGTCGACACGGCTCGATTCGGCTGCGAGGTCCTGGTCGACCACCGCGAGCTTGTAGCGTTCCACCGACACGCGCACCTGGGTGAGTACGGCCATTGCCAGCGCCTGGCGGCGGGCCTCGTCGGTCTTCTGGCGCGCCTCGTTCGTGCGGTTGATCGCGGGTATCGACGCCAGTCGAAACAGGTCCATCGACAGGTTCAGACCGGTGTCGGACCAGTTGCTGTTGTAGAGATAACTGTTGGAGTCGTAGCGTGCACCGGCGTAGAGGTTGAGGCTCGGGAACAGGGCCGCGATCTGCTTTCTGGTTTCATACACACCGATGCGCGCCTTGTAGTCTTCTTCGCGCAATTCGGGCCGGTTGGTGAGGGCCGCGATTTCGAGCTTGTCGATGTCGACAGCGGCAGGTGCGAGGCTGTCTTCTGTGCTCTCGACCAGCGTGAACTCGGTCCCGGGCGGCAGGCTCATGAGGGCTGCCAGCTCGCGCTTGGCGAACTGCATCTCTTGCCGCTTCGCATTGACCAACGACATCGCATCGAGCAATGCGCGCTGGTAGCTCAGGCCTTGCGTGGGCGGTAGCACGCCGGCGCGTTCGGCCTCGCGCGACTTGCCGAGCGCGTCGTCGATGCGCGTCGCGAGCTGATCGGCATCGGCCAGCAAGCGCTGTGCGCCGAGTGCGCGCCAGTAGGCGTTGCGCACGTCCTGCACGATGTTTTGCAGGATCTTGCGGCGGCGCTCGTCGGCGATATTGACCTCGTCGCCGGCCTGCTTGGCTCGAAAGTAACTGATGCCGAAATCCAGTGCGTTCCACGACAGCGTGGCGCGGCCGTAGTAGTGCGAACGCGTCTCAGAGGTCGACGGCCGCAGGCTGATGACGCGGTCTTCGATGCCGACGCTGGTGCCGCCCGAATCGTTGCTGCGGTCGTTGTAGCCGGCTTCGGTGACGAGCTTGGGCAGCATGTCCATGGCGGATACCTCGAGCAGGCCGCGCGCCAGCGTGGTCTCCATCATCTTCAGGCGATAGTCGAGGTTGTATTTGAGCGCCCGTGCCAAGGCATCGGAATAGCTGATTCGACCGCTCACCGGAACCTGGTCCCTGTACATCTGCTCCTGGTCGCTTCGCACGCGCTGTGCCACTTCTTCAGGCGTGACCTTGACGGGGTTCATGCTGCAACCTGCCAGACACAGTGCCGCGGCCAGTGCGGCCCATGTCGGTTTCGACGGAAATTTCGTTGTCTTCACGATGTTGTTTTCGTTCATGGTTCCGGGGGCTTGAAAAACGAGGGAGCGCCGCTTCATCGCGGCGCGGCGGGCACTTTGACGCGCACCGGTTCCCGATGGTGTTGCTGCACCTTGACCCGGTCGCGCACCGTGCCGCGTTGAACGGCGTTGGCGTGGAGCCGGTCAGTGAAAGACCGTGCGGGCGGGGCTGTCGTCGCGATAGGCGGCACCACTGCTTGCGTCGATGCATCTGCACCCGAAATGACGATGCGCTCACCGGAAAAGCCGTTGAACCGACCGAACAGCGCATTGCCGTCACCGTCGAGCGCGCTTCCGCCGAGGCCCTTCTTCGCCAGCGTCAACTCGATGTCGCGCACCATCGCCAGCGAGAACGCGACGCCGTCGCGGCTCACATGCTCGGCCGGGTCCATGTACTGCGTGATGCCGAAGTTGTAGATGCTGTCGTCGCGGCGATCTTCTTCGTAGGTCTGGTCCATGCCGCCCGCAACCCGTGTCGCGATGCCGTCCGTGAATGTCTGGCTCAGGCGCTGCGACTCGCGCACCGCCAACTGCACGAACAGCGCGGGCTGCATGCCCTGCGTGATGGTGCGCACCGGCGTGCGGAAGTCGATCGGCCAGATTTGGTCGCCGGCCGGTGGCAGCCGCGACGACGCGCCTTTGATCGTGACCACCAATTGCGCGACGCTGGTGCTGCCGTCCGAATCGGTGATGGTGTAGCTGAACACCTCCGTCAAGGTCTTGCCCTCGCCGAGCGCTGCCACGCGGGCGTTGCTGCCGTTTATTGCGTACGTGTAGCTGCCGTCAGCGGCCAGGCGCAACGAACCGTAGGCGCCGGCCAGCGGCGCACCGCCGACCACGCCGGCACGGCCTTCGAACGAGAAGCCGCTGACAGGCGTCGGCGTGTAATCGGCACCGATGCGATCGGCCACGTCGCCGGGCCCGCGGCCAGGGCCACCGACGAGGTTGCCTGCCACCGTGGCGCCCGGCAGGGCAGTACCGATCGAGGCGGCGTCGCTGCGCGCGGTCGGCACGTCGTCGACGACCAACACGGTCAGCGTGCCACTGGTGGTGTAGCCATCGCGGTCGCGCACCGTGATGGCGATCGGGTCGGTCACCGGACCACCGCCGTGCTGCTGCCTGCCGCCGAGCGTGTAGCTGTAGCCGACGACGCCGGTCGTTGCGTCGTAGCCGGTCAGGGTGATCTGCCCGATGCGGGTGTCGATGACCACCGGCACACCGCCCAGATTGCCGAGCTGCCCCGGCGTCACCGTGGTGCCACCGACCACGATGCTGTCGAGCCCGTCGGGCGCGCCGATGACGAAGTGGCCGTTGGCCGTCTCGCTCGTGTCGGCCACATCGCCCAGGCCGTGTTCGCTCACGTTTGCCTGCCCGGTTGTCGTGGGCCCATCGCTATCGCCCTTGCCAGCGCTGCTGCCGTTGGGGATGTTCAGCGTGGGAACGTCGTTCGTCCCGTTGATGGTGATGGTCAGCGTGGCCGTCGAAGCGTCGCCGTCTGCATCGGTGATGGTGTAACGCATGGTCTCGGTCAGCGTCTCGCCGGCGATCAGGTGTTGCACCGCCGGGTTGCTGTTGTCGAGCGTGTAGCTGTAGCTGCCATCGGGGTTGACGACGATGTGGCCGTATGCCGTGGTCAGTGGACTGCCGACGGTACCGTTGGTGCCGCCGAAAGCGATGCCCGTCACCGGCACGCCGTTGGCGTTGTCGGCACCGTTCAGGTCGTTGCTCTTCACGTTGCCGATCACCGTAGCCGGTCCGTCTTCGGTCACCGCCGCAGCGTCGTTGGCCGCGACCGGCACGTCGTCGACGATGCGCACCTGCAGCACACCGCTGCTGGTGCCGCCGCCCGCATCGAGCACCGTGAGCGCCACTGCATCGACGCTTTCGGTTGCTCCCGGCTGCGCCACCTGGCCGGTCAGCGTGTAGGTGTAGACGATGTTGCCGGCGATCGGCACCGCACCGTTCAGCACGACGCCGTTGAAGCCGGTGAGGGTCAGCGTGCCGTCGGGCGTGGTGATCGTGATCGGCGTGGTGCCGAGTGCCTGCAGCTGCGCTGCGGTGACGACCGTGCCACCGATCGTGACCGACCGCAATCCATCGGCCGCGGCGACCGCGATGGTGCCGGTGTTGCGCTCGCTGGTGTCGGGGCCGCCCAGCCCGTCGACCAGTCCATGCTCGAGCACATCGGTTTGCCCAGTGGCTGAACCGTTGCCATCGACCGGCACGATCGATGGTCCGGCTGCTGCGTCGGTATGGCCCTGGATGGTGATCGTCAGCGTCGTCGGCGACGTGTTCCCGTCGCCATCGGTGATGGTGTAGTTCACCACCTCGGTCAGCGTCTGGCCGGTCTTCAGTGCGTTGACGGTCGGGTTGGTGTTGTCCAGTGTGTAGACGTAGCTGCCGTCGGCATTCAGCGTGACCGTGCCGTAGGCGGTCGCGAGCGCGTTGCCCACGGTGCCGTTCGCTCCACCGAAGCCGACCGCCGTCACCGGGCCGCCCGCGGCGGGGCCGTCCGCGCCGATGCGGTCGTTCGTGGACACGTTGCCACCGACCGTGCCGGGCGTCGCGTCTTCGGTGATCGTGGCCGTATCGGGCCGCGCCGTGGGCACGTCGTTGACGATGCGAACGGTCAGCGTGCCGCCGGCCGTGCCGGTGCTCGGCGCACTGGCCAAGTCGGTCACCACCAAGGCAATGGTGTCGACGCTTTCAGTGGCGCCCGGCGGCTGCGATTGCGTGGCGTTCAGCGTGTAGCTGTAGGCCAGGCTGCCGCCTGAAAAACCGGTGAGCGACAAGGTGCCCTTGCCCGTGTCGATGACGATCGGCGCGGCCGACGTCAAGGCGGCGAGCTGCGCTGCGGTCACGTCGACGCCGCCGACATCGATGCTCTTCAATCCGTCCGGTGCACTCACCGTGATCGAGCCGGTGGTGGTGCGGCTTTGCCCGCCGGGACCGTCGGGTGTCAGTCCCGATTCGAAGACAGTCGCCTGACCCGTCGCAGCGCCGTTGCCATCGACCGGCGTGATGGCCGGTGCGCCATCGGTGTGACCCTGGATGGTGATGGTCAGCTGCGCTGTGTCGGTGCCACCGTGGCCGTCCGACAGCGTGTACGTGTAGACCTCGGTGAGTGTCTGCCCGTTCTTCAATGCGTTGACCGTCGGGTTCGCGTTGTCGACCGCGTACGTGTAGCTGCCGTCGGCGTTGAGTACCAGCGTGCCGTACGCGCCGGCCAGGCCGGACCCGACCGTGCCCGCCGTGCCGGTGCCGGCTTCAGACCCGGTTCGCACGGCGCCGATCAGCAGATCTGCGGTGCGGTTGTCGACGTCGGTGTCAGCCACATCGCCGGCCGCGCCGAGCGCGATCACGTTGCCGGTGATCGGTGCGGTGTCTTCACCGACCGAGCGTGTGTCGTCGTGCGCGACCGGCAGATCGTCGACCGCGGTGATGCGGAGGGTGCCGGCCAGCACGTTGCTGTTGAGCGCTGCGGGTCCGCCTGCGTTGGCGCCGCCGACCTGCGTGTTGTTCCCGTCGTTCACCACGATGGTGTAGCTGCGGTTGCGATTGGCCGGCGTGTCGTAGTTGGTCGGGTTGTCGTTGCTGCTGCGATAGGCCACGCGCTCGATGGCGTCCTGGACTTGTGCCGCCGTGGTGCTCGGGCCGAAAGTGATGACCAGCGGCGTACCGCCGGTGCCGCCACTGACCGAGAAGCCTGCCGGAAGCGGCGTGCCGGAAAGCCCGGAGACGACCAGTTCATCCCCGGTGAAGTAGGTCGCGCCCAGGCTGACGGTGACGCTGCCAGAGCCGAACGCGGGCAGGCCCGGCGTGGTCGACAAGTCGACGTCGTACAGGGTCGCGGAGCCGGCAGTGACCAGCCGGACCTCGGGCACACCGGGCGTGTTGGCCGCATTGGGATATTCCGCCACGTCGCGAACGCCCGTCGTGCCGCCCAGCACCGGTGCGTCGTTGGTCGGCGTGACGGTGACGTCGAAGGTGCGCGTCGTGACGAGATGGTTGTCCGTGCCGTTCTCGTACGAATAGACGCCGTGGTCGTTGTTGCTGCTCGGCGCCAGCACGCCGGGTCGCGCGCCCGTGTTCCCGTTGTCGTCGACCACCACGGTCACCGCGAAGGTGCCGTTCCAGTCGGCCGAAGTGCCCGGGCCGCCCGCATCGGGGTCCGGCAGCCGAACCACGATGGCGTCGACGCGGTTGTTGATCTGGGTCAGCGTGCCGGTCAACACGACCGACAGGCCATCGCCAGAAATCACAGCCGTGCCGCCGGTACCGCCGACGGTCGTGATCGCGAAGCCCGACGGCACCGAGACGGTGGCCGTCAGGATGCTCGTGGCCTGCGCATCCTGGTCGCTGATGTCGATGTTGTTGAGCGTGACCGTGCCACCGGCCTCGGCCACCGTGAGCGGTGTGCCGTCGATGTGCGAGGGGTCGTTGAGGGCCGACGGAAACACCGTGCGGTAGCCCCGACTCACGTTGGCGCTCAGTGCTGCGATGTCGCTGGTCGTCGCTGCATAGGGGTCCACCGCCGTGGTCGGCACGGGTGTCGTTCCGTTGGCGGGCAGGCTCGCGTTCTCGCCGCCATTGGCGGCCGTGCCGGTCAGGTTGCCCAATGCATCGCGCAAGCGGTCGTCGGCAATGACTTCGACGTGATAGCCCTTGTCGGTATTGGCCAGCGTGCCCTCCAGCGCCACCTCCAGGCCATCCAAATAGCTCTGCACCTGTGCCCGCGTGCCACGGATGACCAGCGCGCTTCCAGTGCCGCTGTAAACGCTATCGACGCTCAGGCCCGCGACCGCGTGGTCCGACTGGATGACGACCGCGCCGACGTAGGCTCCGGCGGCCAACGGCGTGCCGTTGGTTTCGGTGATGCGCACGGTCACCTGCAGGAAGTCGACTTCCCCGGTGGTCACGTCGGCGGTGTTGCCGGCGCCGTTGTCGATGTCGTTGGTGATGTCGAGGTCGTTGACGTCGAAGCCGGTGACGGCGGAAGGTGCGGAGCCGCCGGTGAGAAACAGCGGCGTGTCGGCCACGGCGCCACCGGTAAGCGACACGACGGGCGCATCGTTGACCGGCACGATCGTCAGCGCGATCGTCAGGTCTGCCGGCACGTTCGAAACGCTGCCGCTGCCGACGTCCCCGCCGATGCGTGAGCCGCTGTCGTCGACCGACATGCGCAAGGTGACATCGCCAGCGGCCGTGCCATTGAGGTCGTTGTTGACGTTCAAGGCGCTCTGGTAAGTCAGCCCGGTCGCCGCGCCGCTGTTGAGCAGAAACTCGATGTCGCTGGCACGGCCGGTCAGCACCAATGTGCCGGTGTTGTCGCCCTGCACCGTCACCGCCTGATGGCCGCTCAGCGTGACGCTTCCCTGCGTCGCACTGCCGCCCACGCCCAGGGTGCCGCTGGGCACCGTGAATGTCACGCTCACGGGTGTGTCGAATGCAGCCGACTCCGCGTCCGACACGGCGAAGCCGCCGCCGATGTAAGTGGGCTGGTCTTCGTAGACGGTCTGCGATGAAGGCGCGCTCGTCGCGACGGCTTCGTTCACGTCCGATGCATACACACGCACCGAGGCCGCCGAGATGTTCCCGACGATGTCGCCGGTGGTCGGCACCGCGTTGCCGTACCACGTGTACGCGGTGGTCGGCACCGGCGCATCGGTGGTCGCCGGGTCGACGGTGTCGTTCAACGTGCCGCCGTTGGCGCCTGTGGTCAACACGCCCGCACCATCGCGCAAGCGGTCGTCGGCGATCACCTGGACCTGGTAGACCGCGTCACGGTCGCTGCCGAAGGTGACGGTGAGCCCGGCGAGCGCCGTATTCACCTCGGCGCGCGTGCCCCTCAACGTGAGGTAGTCGCCTGCGCCGTCTTTGTCGCCATCGCGTGTGGCGCTTCCCAGTGTGGTGGTGTCGATCGTCACGCCCGTGTAATCACTGGTGCCGAAAGCCGTTCCGGTGCTGTTGAGCAGCCGCACCGTCACCTGGATGAAGTCCTGCTCACCCGCCGTGATAGCAACCAGGTCGGGGTCGGCGACGCTGAAGCCCGCGACCGGGTTGTCGGCTGCGATCGTGCTGGCGAGAGCGATCGGGCCGGCCGGTGCCGTCACCACCGGTGCATCGTTGGTCGGCGTGACGTAGATCCAGAACTCGGTGTTCGCCTGTTCGCCGCCGCCGTCGGACAGCGCGAAGGTGAACTTGTCGTCTTGCCCGGTGGCATACGCCGTACCGGCGGTTTCGGTGCCGTCGTGCACGTAGAAGACCCGGCCGGCTTCGATGTCTGCCTGGGTGAACGACGAGTTGACACCGAGCACTTTGACCGTCGCGCCGCCATCGGTGGAGTACGCGACGTAGCCGTGTACCGGCGCGCTCGTGATGCGGTATTGCACCTGTGTGGCGGTGCTGTCGGGGTCGTAGGCCTGCAAGAGCGCCGAGCTGATGACGGCTTTGCCGCCTTCGTTCACATAGAGCGGATCGTTGGTCGGCGCATGGTTGGATGGGGCTGCGATGGCATTGGGCGAGTCCGACGGCACCGTCGGATCGGCCAGGTCGGGCCTTGCCGCGATCGTCGGCGGGTCGTTGACGTTGGTGATCTGGATGTTGACCGGGCCGGTGTTCGACAAAGCGCCCCAACGGTCGACGGCGTGCACGTTGAAAGAGGCGCTGCGCGTCTCCGAGCCGTTGCTGACGAAGCGCAGGCCCGTGGTGCCGGCGTCGCCGGTGATCAGCGATGCATCGATGAGCGTGGACCCGACGACGACGCTGTTCCAGTGGCCGCCGCCATCGGTGGAGTACTGCAGGATGCCGCCTGCTGGCGCAGTGTCGATGACGAACTTCAGCGCGTTGGCGCCGGTCGCATCGTTGTTGATGGCGTAATTGTTACCGCCGCCCACAAGCGTCGTGGTGCCTTCGAGGTAGGGCTCGCTGGTCGCGTCGTCCGGGTCTGAAATACGGAGTTGCCCCGTCGTGATGCCTACCGTCGCGCCTTCGGCGACCACCGCGGCCGACCCGCCGGTGACCACCGGCGCGTCGTTCACCGGTTTTATGAAGAAACTGAAGGTGGTGGTCCAGTTGTCGGGGTGCACGGTACCGGGATTGGCAGGGTCCGCTACCAGCACGCCGGCCGACGCAGACAGTCGCACGCTCGACTCGAAGTCTTCGCTGTCGGGGTTGTGTTCGTAGCGGACCGCACCGTTGTTCAGGTCGGCCTGCGTGAAGGTGTCGTACGCATTGAGCTTGATCCAGCTACCGCCGACCAGACGCTCGATAGCGCCGTTCCAGTTGGGGTCGCTGACGCCGTCGAGCCCGAGGATGGTGTAGACCACCTGCGACGGTGGCACGCCGTCGACGGTGTAGCTCAAGCCCGGCGCGGCCGTGAAGTCGGAGCCGGTCCCGCCTAGAACCACCGAGCCGTTTTCGTCCAGCACACCACGCGCCGACCCCGAGGTGTTGGTGCCGGCGTACGAGGAATCCGCGTGCGCAGCGAGGTAGGTCGGCGCCGTGAACTGGGAGGTGTTTCCGGTCGGCGTCGGCTGCAGGTCGATGGTGAAGTTGAAGGTGTGCAGCTGGTCGTCCGCCAGATTGCCCGGCGTGCCGAGGTCGTCGTAGACACCGCCCACGCGCTGCAGGCTGGTGCCGTCGCTGTTCCAGCGCAGGCTCTGCGTGTTGTCGACCAACTGGAAGTCGAAGGTGTCGGTGTCGCCTGCGACCGCGCCTTTCGTTTGCACGTACTCCACGCGACCGGCGCGCACGTCGGCCATGGTGAACACCCCGCCGATGGGCAGCAACTTGCCGTTGAGCAACAGCGAGCCCTGATCGAGCCCGGCCTGCGACGTGACCGCGAAAGTCAGCCGGTCGTCGCTCGAGTCCACATCCGTCGCGTTGAGCAGCGCGGTCGTGAGCGTAACGGCGTACGGCCCGCCGTACGTTCCCAGGGAGTCCCCCGCCGCCGTCACCGTAGCGACCGGCGTCGGCGACGACGTCAGAACCGGGTCGTCGTTGATAGGGCGCACGTTGATGCCGATGTGGGTCGTGCCCGTGACGCCAGGCGTGCCCGTGCCGCCGCCGCCGTCTGCGACCACCACATCGAAACCATCGGCGTACGGATAGGGCGTCGAAGGGTCCTGGTCGCGGTTGCCGGTGTTGCTGTAGGTGAGTCCGCTGCGCGCCGTGTAGGCGAAGGTGAAACCGGCCGTGATGTCGTCCGACGTGACCAGGTGTCCGGTGCTGTACGTGACGGTCGAGCCGTCGGTCCGCGTGATCGTGCCTGCGAAGAAAAGCGTGCCGTCTGTCGGCAGCGCAGTAAGGCGAACGGTGAGCGTGCCATCGGCATCGTCGCCACCGCCCGAAGCAGTGATGAAGCTGCCGACATCCGACTGCGCTGTGGCACCGTCGTGCGCATTGGCAGGCTGGCCTTCGTAGATGTTTCCCGAGCCCGCGGCCGTTGGCAGCTGGTTGAACGGCGTGATGTTCAGCGTGATGGTGGCGGGGTCTGAAAGGTTGGCGGGCGTCGCGCCGTCGTTCACCTTGACCGTGAAGCTGTCGGCGGTGTTCTGGTCGGCGCCGATGCCGGTGTGCACGTAGATCACGTGGTTCGCGATCACATCCGCCTGCGTGAAGACCGAGCCCACGCCGAGTCGGTTGCCGTCCAGCGAGAGATAGCCGTAGCGCGGGTTGCCCGTGACCGAATAGACGATCTGTCCGGGCGTTTGCGTCGGTGTCGCGGCATCGACTTCCGGGTCGCGGGCGTTGAGCGTCGTGGCAGTCAGTACCGTGCTGCCCACCTCGGCCACGCTTTGCGACGAGTCGCCCAGAACGGTCGGGTCATTGGAAGGCGTGACCGTGACGGACAGCGTCTTCGTCGCGGTGAGGGACGGCGTCGCCGAGTCGGCAACGGTCACCCTGATGACGGCTTGTGCGGCGGTCACACCGAGTTCGGTGTCGGTCGCATGAAAGACGATGCCGTTGAGCCAGGAGTTGGCCGCTGCCACGGTCCCGCTGAAGGACAGCGACGACGCGGCAGTGCCGGTGGCGCCCGCCGTCAGGCCGCCGACGATCGTGTCGGGATTGCCGTCTGCCGCGCCGTTGACCAGGCCGTCGACGGACACGGTGACGGACACGTTGCCCGAGGCATCGGCAATGGTCCAGCCGCTCAACTGCACCGCGTCGGCGCCGGGTGCATTCAGCGTGCTCGGCTCGGCGACGTTGAGCTTGGTCACGGTCGTGTCGACCGTCGGCTGCGCAAGCAGGCCGTCGTATCCAGCGTCGGCGAAGGGCTTGGCCTCGATGTGGCCGACCGATGCTTCGAGCGTCCAGTCGCCGCCCAGCCGCGCCGCACCGGTTGCGTTGGTCGAGGCCGCGATGTCGGCACCGGTCAGGCTTGCCATCTGCAGCAGCAGGCCATTGCCTTGCTGGGCCACGTCGCATCCGTACAAAAGGATGTCGCCATTGGCGGTCAGGCTGGCGCCGATGGCTTGCCATGCCGCGGCATGTTCGGCGATGTTGTCGGTCGTGATCGTGCTGTTGCCGAGCGTGATTTCGCCGGCAGCGCCGTGGCTCACGATCGACAGCGCGCTGATATCGGTGCGACCCCTGAGCGCGTTCGCCAGTTGCGTTGCGCCGTCGGAGTTCGCGTCGATCAGGATGACATCGCTGCCCTTGGGCAACGCGCCGACGATCTGCTGCCAGTCAGCCACGCTCTGGTCTATGACGTATACGACGTGAGGAGCGGTGTCGGTCGGCGGTGCAATCGCCAAGGCGGCGATGGAACGGTCGGCAGACTCCGTCAATACCGCGGGAGTGCTTTGGGTGCTGTGGTCCGCGGCATGGTCCACACTGCGATTGGCCGGCGGCAGGAGCGGCGAAGCAGGTGCAGCAGCGGGCAGAGGAGGCGGCGCCTCGGCGTGATGGCCGTCGGTTGAATCTGCGGAATGAGCGGCGGCTGCCACCACGAGCGCGGCTCCGTCGAACAGTTGGCGACTTTCGAGTGCGTAACGGTGCGATTGCGGCCGAAGAAGTGAAGCGAGACGGGTCAGGGGCAGCATTCGTGGGATCCACTCAACACTTAAGCATTCACAGTGGCACTGCAATGCTTGCAAGAGTTGTCAACAAGAGGTGAATGTTAGTGCTCATTGTGTAAATAACCCGCGTCGGCACTCGACTTGATCCTCGAACGTTGTGTTCATGACGAACAAACGAACGCCTTCGTACTAATTCATGGTTGTGTACGTAAGACCTCGTTCGTCAGCATGGGATGACACAAGGTCGCGTCATAGGCAACTGTTCGCAGCGCCACCGGGCTCGTACGTTCGGTTTTTCAAACCTCACTGGCAGACCACCGAACATGACCACCACCAACGAACACGACAAGCTTTTCGACCTGATAAAGGACACACGCTTCGGCATGCTGACCCACCGCCATAGCGACGGTCAGCTGCACAGTCACCCGCTGACCACGCAGAACAAAAAGGTCGATGAGGCCTCGACGCTCTACTTCTTCGTGCCGAAAGATGGCGACATCGCCAAGCACGTGGCGAGCGACGGCAGCGTGAACGTGGCGTATGCGAACACCGATGCCGACAGCTATGTGTCTGTCACGGGTCAGGCGTCGCTGCTGGAAGATCAGGCCAAAAAGAACGAGTTGTTCAACCCTGCCGCCAAGGCGTGGTTTCCCAAGGGTCCGACCGACCCGAACGTGGGCTTGCTCGCCGTCAAGATCCTCGATGCGGAATACTGGGACGTTACCGACAGCAAGATGGTCCAGCTCTTCAAGATAGCCAAAGCCGCGATGACCGGCGATCCACTGAAAGATCTGGGCGAGCACAAGAAACTGAACGTGACCTGAGGCTCCGGATCCGGTCGCCGTGCAGCGACGAAGGCCGGTACGCGGACAAAAAAAAGCCCCGCGTCGCGGGGCTTTTTTTGTGGATAGGCGCTGCGGTGGCCGTCAGGTCAGGCCGCCACGGTGTCCGCCACCGCCTGATATTCCTCGATCTTGTCGAAGTTGAGATACTGATAGATCTGTGCGCTCGACGCATCGAGCACGCCGACGCTGTCCATGTACTCGGCCTTGGTCGGGATGCGACCGAGGCGCGAGCAGATGGCGGCCAACTCGGCGCTGCCCAGGTATACGTTGGAGTTCTTGCCCAATCGGTTGGGAAAGTTCCGGGTGCTGGTCGACATGACCGTCGCGCCTTCGCGTACCTGCGCCTGGTTGCCCATGCACAGCGAGCAGCCCGGCATCTCGGTGCGTGCACCGGCATTGCCGAACACGCCATAGTGGCCTTCTTCGCTCAACTGCTGCGCGTCCATCTTGGTCGGCGGTGCGATCCACAGCTTGACCGGAATGTCGCGCTTACCTTCGAGCAGCTTTGACGCCGCACGGAAGTGACCGATGTTGGTCATGCACGAGCCGATGAACACTTCGTCGATCTGTACGCCCGCCACGTCGGACAGCGTCTTCACATCATCCGGGTCGTTAGGGCAGGCACAGATCGGTTCATGGATGTCGGCTAGGTCGATCTCGATGACGGCGGCGTAGTCGGCATCGGCGTCGCCCTTCATCAACTGTGGATCTTTCAGCCAGGCTTCTTGCGCAGCGATGCGGCGCGCCAGGGTGCGGCCATCTGCATAGCCTTCGGCGATCATCCAGCGCATCAAGGTGATGTTGCTGTTGATGTACTCCATGATCGGTTCTTTGTTCAGGTGCACCGTGCAGCCTGCCGCCGAGCGTTCGGCCGATGCGTCACTGAGCTCGAAAGCCTGTTCGACCTTGAGGTCGGGCAGGCCTTCGATCTCCAGGATGCGGCCTGAGAACACATTGACCTTGCCTTGCTTGGCGACCGTCAACAGGCCGGCCTTGATGGCGTACAGCGGGATCGCGTTGACCAGGTCACGCAAGGTGACGCCGGGCTGCATCTTTCCCTTGAAGCGCACCAGCACCGACTCGGGCATGTCCAACGGCATCACGCCGGTGGCGGCAGCAAAAGCCACCAGGCCGGAGCCGGCCGGAAAGCTGATGCCGATCGGAAAGCGCGTGTGGCTGTCGCCGCCGGTGCCGACGGTGTCGGGCGTCAGCAGGCGGTTGAGCCACGAGTGAATCACGCCGTCGCCGGGACGCAAAGACACACCGCCGCGCGTGGCCATGAAGTCTGGCAACTCGTGGTGCATCTTGACGTCGACCTTCTTCGGGTACGCCGCGGTGTGGCAGAACGACTGCATGACGAGGTCGGCGCTGAAGCCCAGGCAGGCCAGGTCTTTCAGCTCGTCACGGGTCATCGGGCCGGTCGTGTCTTGCGAGCCCACGCTGGTCATCTTCGGCTCGCAATACGTGCCAGGGCGTACGCCCTGCTGATTGCCGTCGACCACTGGCAGACCGCAGGCGCGGCCGACCATCTTTTGCGCAAGCGTGAAGCCTTTGTGCGTGTCGACCGGGCTGATCGGCAAGCGGAACAGCGTCGACACCGGCAGGCCGAGCGCTTCACGCGCCTTGGTCGTCAGGCCGCGTCCGATGATCAAAGGAATGCGGCCACCGGCGCGCACTTCGTCGAACAGCACGTCGCTCTTGACCTGGAACTCGGCGATGACCTTGCCGTCTTTCAGCGCGCGGCCTTCGTACGGACGCAGCTCGACCACGTCGCCCATTTCCATCTGGCTCACGTCGAGCTCGATCGGCAGCGCTCCCGAGTCTTCCATCGTGTTGTAGAAGATCGGCGCGATCTTGCCGCCCAGGCAGACGCCGCCGAAGCGCTTGTTGGGCACGTACGGGATGTCTTCGCCGGTGAACCACAACACCGAGTTGGTGGCGCTCTTGCGGCTGGAGCCGGTGCCGACCACGTCGCCGACATAGGCCACGAGGTTGCCACGGGCGCGCAGGTCACCGATGAACTTCACCGGGCCGCGCTTGCCGTCTTCTTCGGGCAAAGCACGCTCATCGAGCCCGGGGCGGGCGTTCTTGTGCATGGCCAACGCGTGCATCGGGATGTCAGGGCGGCTGAAGGCATCGGGCGCCGGCGACAGGTCGTCGGTGTTGATTTCACCGGGCACCTTGAAGATGCTGACGGTGATGCTTTGCGGAACTTCGGGCCGGCTGGTGAACCATTCGGCATCGGCCCAGCTTTGCAGCACGGCGATGGCGTTGGCATTGCCCTTGTCGGCCTTTTCCTTGACGTCGTGGAACTGGTCGAACATCAATAGGGTTTTCTTCAAGCCTTCGGCCGCGACCGGGCCGACTTCCGGGTCGTCGAGCAGGTCGACCATCGGGCCGATGTTGTAGCCGCCGAGCATGGTGCCGAGCAGTTCGGTCGCACGGGCACGCGACATCAGCAACGTCTTTTCGGTGCCATGCGCCACGGCCGCTAGGTAGCTGGCCTTGACCTTGGCCGCGTCGTCGACGCCGGCCGGTACGCGGTAGGTGATCAGGTTGAGCAAAAACTCGCCGTCTTTCGACGTCGCGTTTTTCATGAGCTCGATGACTTCGGACGTTTGCTGCGCGGTGAGCGGCAGCGGCGGAATGCCGAGTGCAGCGCGCTCGGCAACATGATCAACGTAGGCTTGCAACATCTTTTTCTCCAGAACGGGGCAGATCGGGACTGCCGGAAAGCAGGGGCGGAAAGCGGAGCCGCTCGAGCGACAAGCAAGAGCCGCGCCGCGGGACAGGCCCCCAGCGGTAGGGCAGCGATTACTTCTTGACGGGCTTTTTCGCGGTCGAGGCCGGAGCAGGAGCGGCCGCCTGGGTCGCAACTTCAGTGCTCTTGGTATTGGCTGGGGCATCCGCGCCCTCGAACAAGCTCTTCGGCGGGTTCTTCTTCATTTCTTCCGCAAACGCGACCTGCTCTGCCGTCTGGCATTCGTCGGCGATGCGCAAGCCGGCCGACTGGTTCATCAACATCGACTTGTTGCCGAGCTGCAGCCACACCGCGCCCTGGCGCGGGTCTTCGAGGCGAATGGCGCCGGTGCGGCTTTCGACCGGGTGCATGCGGAAACGCTGATTCTTGGTGCTCACGGAGAAATAGCCCGGCTTCTTTTCGTCGAGCTGCACCGACACATCGGCGCCGAGTTCGCACTGCGCGCGGCCGACCGAAACGCGACGGGCGACGGCCAGATCGGCCTCGGACAATTCGACGTCGACTTCCTGGCTCACAGGAGTGACTTCTTCGACCGCCTTGGCGGCGCGCCGCGTGACTTGGTGCTTTTTCGGAGCGTGCTTTCCGGTGGTCGACTTGGCAGCGGTCGTTGCGGCGGGCTTGTCCCTCGTTTGTGCAATGGCTGCCAACGGCAAGGCCAGCGCGAGGGCGGCGATCAGAGCGAGTTTTTTCATGGGGTCTCCTTGATGAGGTTCGTGGGGTTCAGAAAGCCGGGCCAGCAAACCAGGCTTGGGCTTCAGAGGGGAGCGCGCGCCCGGTAGCGTGCGCGCGCGCGAGGACTTGCCAAAAATGGCGATAGCTGGCGCGGTCGTGCAGCGCGCCTTCGAAGCTGACCGGCGCCCAGTCGGCGCCGACTGCGGCCAGCAAGATTCTCGTCGCGACATCGATCTGCGCTTCGTCGGGCGCAAACGCGTCGAGGATGGGGCGAATCTGGTTCGGGTGGATGCTCCACATGCGGGTGTAGCCGAACAGGGTCGCCGCTTTTTTTGCGGCGGCGCGCATCGCATCGATGTCGCTGAATTCGGTCACGACGCAATGCGACGGCACCTTGCCGTACGCATGCGCCGCCGAGGCGATGGCCAGCTTGGCGCGCACCACCAGTGGATGAACGAACTGCCCGATGGCACCCATGCCATCGGCCGGAATCGCGCCGGCATGTGCCGACACGAAATCCATCAGTCCGAAGCTAAGCGACTGCACTCGTGGATGCGCAGCGATCTCGAAGGCGTTGTGCACTGCCAGCGGCGATTCGATCAGCACGTGCAGCGGAAGTGCCTCTGCATCGACCGCGTCGAGTGCAGCGACGGCTTGCAGCACATCGGCGATCGACTCGACCTTCGGCACCATCAGATGGCTCAAGGTGCCCGCGGCGCGACCGGCGATGGTCATCACGTCACCCGGAAACGCGGGATGGTCGACAGGATGCACCCGCACACCCACGCGCATGCCGGGCTTGGCGCCCAACGCGAGTTCGGTTACCAGCGCAGCGTGTTCGGATTCACCGCCGACCGGCGCGCCGTCTTCGCAGTCGAGCGTCACATCGAAGACACAAGCGCCGAACTCTTCGGCCATGTCGGCCTGGAGTGCGAGGCTTTTTCTCATGCGGACTTCGACGCCACTGTAGTGATCGCAGACCGGCAGCACGATCGCGCCAGCCTGCGCACCCAACAGCACGTCGCCGGGATGGGCTGTCTTCATGTCTGGCGCCGCAGCTCGAGCATCGGCGACGCGATCAGAGCAGGTGAGCGACGCCGGCTTGTTCGTCGGTCAGTTCCTTGAGCGTCTTGTCGATGCGTTCCTGGCTGAAGGCGTCGATCACCAAGCCTTCGACGATCTTGTATTCACCGTTTTCACAGGTGACCGGGAAGCCGAACATGACGTCCTTCGGAATGCCGTATTCGCCATTCGACGGGATGCCCATCGTCACCCATTTGCCGTGGGTACCCAGGGCCCAGTCGCGCATGTGGTCGATGGCGGCGTTGGCAGCCGAAGCTGCCGACGACGATCCGCGCGCTTCGATGATGGCTGCGCCGCGCTTGCCGACGGTCGGCAAGAAGGTGTTGGCGTTCCATTCCTGGTCGTTGATCATCTTGGCGACGCTCTCGCCGTTGATGGTCGCGAAGCGATAGTCGGCGTACATCGTGGGCGAGTGGTTACCCCACACCGTCAGCTTCTCAATGTCGGCCACCGGCTTACCGGTCTTGGCGGCGATCTGACTGGCAGCGCGGTTGTGGTCCAGGCGCAGCATGGCGGTGAAGTTCTTGGCAGGCAGGCCCGGTGCGCTCTTCATCGCGATGTAGGCGTTGGTGTTGGCTGGGTTGCCGACCACCAGAACCTTGACGTTGCGGCTGGCGACGGCGTCGAGCGCCTTGCCTTGCGCCGTGAAGATCGCGCCGTTGACGGCCAGGAGTTCAGCGCGCTCCATGCCCGGCCCGCGGGGGCGCGAACCGACCAACAAAGCGTAGTCGGCATCCTTGAAAGCTGTCATCGGATCGCCATGGGCTTCCATGCCGACCAGCAGCGGGAAAGCGCAATCGTCGAGTTCCATCATCACGCCTTTGAGCGCTTTTTGCGGGCCTTCAACCGGCACTTCGAGCAGTTGCAGGATGACCGGTTGGTCTTTGCCGAGCATTTCGCCGGAAGCGATGCGAAACAACAGGGCATAACCGATTTGACCGGCTGCGCCGGTGACGGCAACGCGGACGGGTTTTTTGCTCATGGGGAGACTCCAGAAGGTGAGAAACAGGTAGCTGACGGGTGTCGGGAGGCGCAGGGCCGGCCGGCATTTTATGCCCATTCGAGGTTTCGATGGCGCCCGTCTTATGTCTTAAAATATAACAGTCATTAGTGTACACTAACTTCCTGCTAAGTCATTGATTTCATTGAAATCCTGATTTTCCTGATTTGGATATGACCCCCTTCTTATGTCGCCCAAACCGCGTTTTTACCGTAAATTTGCGCTGTTCGTTGTGCAAAAAGTGCTACACCCGTACCCCACCCCGTAGCCCTGTGTACAGCCTGCAAAAAACCACCATTTTACGGAGCAAATCATGTCACTCTCACTACGCGGCGATGTTTGGTACTGGCGCAAAAAGATCAACGGAGTAGCCCAGGTTCGCTCGACCAAGACAGCAGACAAGAAGGTTGCGGAAAGGCTTGCAGCTAAGTGGGAACATGAGGCGCACGAGGAGATTGTCGTTCACGGTGTGGTGCCGATTACTGTGGGCTTGCTTGCAAAGCAGTACCTGCACACCAAGGAAGGGTTGACGACGCACAACGCGATTGCCTCACAGCTAAACCGATTCAAAAGCCTGTTCCAACATCAAGTAAAAGACGTGCGGCTTGCGGATGTACAAAAGGTCATCAACGCAGGACGTGATAAGGGCAACAAGGAATCAAGCCTTTCCATCACCGTCAGTTACTGGAACATCCTGATGAACTTTGCTGCGAAGCAAAAGTACACAGTTGGACCCAAACTGGAACCCATCAAGAACTTCAAACCAAAAGAGCGTTTTCTTACTGAAGCAGAAGAGGCGGCACTGATCGAGGCCGCTAAGGTGCCCGACGAAGGCACTATTGGATTGAACGAATCAGGCAGGTTCTACAGGGCAATCAACAATGACTTGCTCATATCGTTGCTCGACCTAGGATGCCGCTTCAACGAGGCAGCAAACCTCACTTGGAGCCAGATAGACTTGGAGCGCAACACAGTCTTCATCAAGCGCAGCAAACGCGGGATCGATAGCACGCACTACATGAGCCAACGTCTTAAGACAATCATGCAACTGCGGTGGGATGCGCGTGAGGATGACGATCACGTGTTCCCAACAAAGGTAGGCAAGTACAGTGAGGCGGACTGGATGAGGCGCTTGCGTAAGCGGGCAGGATTGAGCAGCGCTAACGGTACAGTCACCCTCCACACACTGCGCCACACATACGCAAACAGGATGACGCAAAACGGGATGACGCTCCCAGACATCAAGGCGCTGCTTGGGCACTCAAACATTGCCACCACCATGCGCTACATCAAAACTGATGCACAGGACGTCGCTAAGCGTGCGCTAGCTGTGCAAGCAGCAGTTGCAGCAAAGCAGAAATAAAACGGCTTGTAGACCCCCTACAACGCGCCTAGTGCGCGTTTTCTTTTGGCTGTACGATCTGTGCTTTCTTAAAGAAAGGTTGTGCCTGCATGGCTGCAACTGAGGAAGAGACATTCCGGCTGCTCAAACGCACTCCGTTCAAGGATGTACTTGAAGCCATGAATGGCATGACCACAAAGCGCAAGGGCGATCTAATCTTGAAGAAGCACAACTGGACACCCGACGAATTCTTGGCAAAATGCATCGAGCTGATAGAAGCATCCGTTCAGCAGTACATCAAAGACAACCCACAACCAAAAGGATAAAGCAATGGCAACTGCATTCGACCCCTCAAAGTATCAACTAGATCAGATTCCGCAGATCATCGAGGAACTTCAAGCTCACCTGCTGAGCAAGCGAGCAGAGACACTCACTGCCGCTGCTACCGCTTACATGACTGCGGTACACAATCACAAAATCTCGTTACTTGAAGCTGTGCAAGCGTTGGACACAGTGGAGAAGCTAGCGGCTGCAGGTATCACGTTCTCATCAGGTAAATCGTCTGAGAAGAATGGTCCGATCAGTGCGAAGCCACGTCGTGCACGTCTGCCCTTCCCGAAAGAATTCGTAATCAAGAATCCTGAGCCCAAAGGCCGTGAATTGAAAGAGTACACAGTCGGCAAGGTTCCGGTTCCACAGTGGGTCTATAGAGGCATAGAAGCAGGCACGATTAAGCCGTAATTGCTTCGTGATCTGATAAATACATAGCTAACGCAAGGTTAGTGGTTCCTACAAGTTCCTGAGTTTTTCATTTTTAAATCCACTAAGCCCTAAGTCGAAAGACTCGGGGCTTTTTCATTTCCGCAAGCTTTTCATTGATTCTTTGATAAATACATTTGTTAACGCAGGGATGCGTTGGCGATGAAACAACTCAAAGGAATTCCATGGAAGCAACAAAGACAGTTGGCCGAGCGCCAGCGTACACCCCAAATATAAAAGACAAGCGAGTCCTGAAACGGCTTCAAACCGCATACGGATATGCACGCGCAGTATTCGATGAAGTAACACCTACACCCAAGTCGCAGCTATCCATAGCAAAGCGCTTCGGACAAGCACAAGACGCACTGGGCCAGTTCCTACGTGCTCAACTACTTGTGTGCGTGGACCATCACTACTCACACGCAGCAGGCGTATCCAAGAAGTACACAATCAATATTGAAGGTGCAGCACTCATCAAGGAAGTGCTTTACAGCAACAAGCAAGTTACCTTCACTCCGGTTGAAGTAACGCAGATCGACAACAGCCCTGAGCCACGTAGATACTTTGATGAGTTCGTTGTTATCAAGATGCTCGAACAGGAACACAAAGAAGAACTTGAGTCGAAAGACTTCAAGTACGAAGACAAAGCAAGTCGTCTTTGGAATGCACTGCAAAGTGTGAAGTCCTGCTACAAGCGCCCATTGCTTGAGAAGTACGGATTCAACTACCACTACGATATCAGATGCTGCGCACCAACACTTATTCATCAGCACGCACAGCAAGTCGGACAAATGGATGAGTACCTGTTTGGTATTCAAGGCTTTCTTAAAGACAGAACAGCATTCCGCGACATGCTCACAGCAGATGCAGAACTTGAAGAGTTCGGAGCAAAGACAAGCAAGATACTTGTCAATGCATTGTTCTGCGGCGCACGCCTTGGCAACTCTAAAGAGTTCGCACTTAGCCGTTTACTTAATCACGACAAAGCACGCATTGAGTTCTTGAAGCAACACGACGAGTTGACACAGCTTCGCGCAGACATCAAGACTTGTTGGAAAGCAATCACTCCATTGTTACCACGCAGATACATCAACGACAAGAACGGAACATGCCGTCGTCTTCCTGTGTCATCGAAACAGAAGTGGTGTGTCTACTTCGAATTAGAAAGACGTGTCTTAGATGCAGCACGCATGTTCATGAAGAAGACAGATAACAAGTGCTTTCTTGAACATGATGGTTGGAGTACAGAGAAGCAGATAGATGTTCCAGCTATGCAAGCGTTCATTGAGAAGCAGACAGGCTTCAAGATAGAAGTAGACACTGAGTTCGCTGCTGCTGCGCATCAACGAGCAATTGAACCCACTCCTGAACTTTCGCTTTGCTCTGTTCCTCGCGAGTCAATTGCATTTCTTAAGAGAGACGATCATTTAAATAACTCTCTACCGCTTATCCCCCATGTATATGAGATCTTTTGTGCAGCACCTAAAACAACTACATGGCTTCAACAATTTATAAAAAGGAAACAACTAAATGAAGAAAGACACCCGCACTAACCAAGAGAAGGCAACACTCGCGAAAGAGTTCAAGTACCTGTACTGGAAGCAGAAGCAAACAGCACGCATGGACGGCATCGGCGAAGTAGACAGCATCGGTGCAAACGGACAACGTTTAGCTGTGAGGAGAAACCCAAATGCACGATAACCAAGACGAGACATTCAACAGACTAAAGCGCAACTCATACGAGACAGTCTATGACGACATGCAGAAATTCCTTCAAACTTCTCGAGATCAAAAATCGATACAAAGTGCACTTGCAAACTGCCGAGCGTGCTTACCAAGACACGGCTGGACTCACGAGGAATATCTAGCTGAAGGTACAAGACGTGCTGACGTAGCACGCGGATTATGACCCTACGCACTGATGCCATCAACATTGCCATGCAAGGGTTCATGCCAAGCTTTGAACAGTTCCGCATAGGCACAACTACCCCTTACCAGTTACGAGCTGCGCTAGACGCTGCATTGCACGTCTACGAGGCATACATGCACTCACACATCGATCCGTGCCCTAAGCCTAGTTAGATAAATAACTTTGAAGGTACAAGTTATCAAAAGGTGCGAGGTTTTTCCGTTGATCCGGGAATTCATTTTACTCGCATCCCTCTCCGTAACTTCCTTTGCGCAAACAGACTTCAGTGATTAGAAACTGTCAGCGCTAGCCACCAAATGCAATGTGCACGCGGTGGCTTTTTTACGTCTGCAAATAATTGGCGCATAACCACCATGAAAGTTGACAAAGTAGATAAATACTTTTAGCACAACAACAAGGAGTCATTGATGCCAACACTAAACCCAAGCGCCAATCTAACTGAAATCACAGCCAAATTAAAGCGCAGCACATTAGAACGCAAGACAAGCAACACAAGCACAAGCGAGTTAGTTGCAATCACTACAGAGCTTTATCCCCAAGAGATCGTCCTGGCTGCACAGACGGCACTTACAGAGAAAGTAATCACACCGTACTATCTTGAAATGTACGAGTACGCGATTGCATGTCAGTCTGCCAACTGCTCCATCCTCACTAGTCAATACAACGGCGTCCTGCTAACACACAACAAGATCACCAAGTTCCTAGCAAGCATGAGCGTTACGGATGCATTCAACATCAATGATCCATTCGTTATGAAGACATTCTTAAAGTTTCACACCGACCGTATAAAGCAATCAACGGAAGTGTTCGAGTTTGTAGCCGCGATCCTAGCTGGCAGTGATAAATAACATGCTCGCAACACTTATCTTATTGCTTGCAGCAGTGTTCATAACAACACAAATCATCGACATCGTAATCATAACAAAACTAAATCAAGGAGATTTATGAGTTTACAGAATCCATTCCACAACATCTTTGGCTCCGCTGTATATAACCAGCAACAGCAAGCAGCCAATCAAACCCAGTACGACGCTATAAGTAATGAAAAATTGCGCAACAGCTACAACAGCAATGCCCAATTCCACTACGCACAACAGAGAGCAGACTTAGAAGCACAGCGCGCAGCTATAGAGAAGCAGCTAGATTCATTGCCACTTGCAGGTCCAACACCAAGTGAGTTAGAACAATACGAGTCACTACGCTATGCATGGTCCGAGTACCAACTAGTTCGTAAGTTGGCGTTGGGAGGTAAGTCATGAGAGAGTTTCAACTTCTTATAGGCGCAGTCCTCTTCGTCGCATTCATTGTGGTAGCAGGAGCAAACACAGAGCCTCCACCTAGACATGCTCAGACACGTAGTTTCATACCATGATCGATAAGCCAACACCTAAGAAGCAGTACATCTTCAGCAGCTTCGATCATACAAACAAGTTGTTTGGCCTCTTAGTCAATCAAGAGGCAAAGCTGGATTGGCTATATGCAAGAGTTGATAGCGCACACGAACAAGGCTTCGACTACAACTTAGAGTCAATCGGCTACATGTCCAACAAGCACGCGCAAAGATGCAGAGAGATTGCATTCGCAACAGCACTCAAGACTGGCTATAAGCCATTTCCAAAAGGCACATCCAAATGAGCAACGAAACTAGCGAGGATAAGTTGGTTAGGCACATAAAGCGTCTAAGCTTCTTTGACCTTTATCCAAGGATTCCGGACATGGCACACGCCGCCAGATTGGGCGGCATTGACACAAAGTACATAAGGATCCTTCAAGACATTATTTTAGATGCAACCGGTTGGACGGCAGAGGAATATCGTGCTGCACAAAGACAGCAACATCTAAAAGAAATCAACTCACCAAAACTAACAACAAAGGATACAACACCATGAAGACATACGAAGAACTATCAGCAATGGCAGCAGCACTTGAAGCCAATACACAACGCAGCGCATACGAGACCAGAGCCAAGTCCTATCAAGACATAGTAGACCAGGCATTTGGTATCGACATCCGTTCACCATTGCAGAAGCAGGTAGCGGAATTCCTAGAAGCCTTAGAAGAAGTCGGATTGTCGAATCAATAAACAACCAATTAAGCAAAGGTCGCGCAATTTAATGCAAGGGCGCAATATACAAGCTCAACTAACTCACAAGGTAAATCGTGAATATATTTTATAAATTTAACTCGCATGTAACTGATGCATTGGTAATTGGTGCCATCGCTACAGTAGCGGCACTGGTGCTAGTTGCTAGCCCAGCTCGTGCCCAAATGCTGCCCTCCCCCGCCCAAGCAGCGTATGCAGCACAGTTACAGCAGAACAACGCTATAGCGCAGCAAGGGCGGGTGTTGGGGCAGACGCAGCTACAGGTTCTGCAACTGCAACAGCAAAGCAGCTTCCTGCAGCAACAGCAAGCACAGCAGCAAGCATCTGCAAACAGCTACCAACAGCAAACTCAAACCTATGCACCTAGCTACACACCTTCACCTGTCACCCAAATCATTACCCCAATTAACTACGCACTGGCAGCGGCGCTTGTATCAGGTTGGGAAGCTGCGGGATTGAACACAAGAACACCAGCAGACATCGAGTACGACAGATTAGCCGCAAACAAAGTGCGATACACACAGACATGCAATACACCTAGCTATGTAAAGTTCTACTCAGATGTTCCTGCTTGCATTCGCATCCTTCAATTAACAAAAGATTGATATGAAGCTCCTGACAACAGCCATAGCCATAGCACTTGCTGTAGGCACCGTACAGGCAGTCGAGATCAAATACACAAACGACATCACACCTACTGAGCTTGCATTGATACAGCAGTGCAGGGACGCAGCAATTGCAAATGCTTCAGTTGACAGTGTTATCAGCAAAGTAACTTCTAGACGTGAGATAGAAAAAGACTGGGACCAAATGGTTTCTATCAATGATGTTACTCAGTTTAAGAAGTTTCAAGCTTTGTGTCTGTTTAAGGACGGACAAATGTACAAAGGCTCTACTGTAGCCTCAGACGCTATCGGCAACGCCAAGGAAGGCACTGTACGATGGTACCAACCAGAAACTAAGTCATGGGTCATCGATAAAGTTTGTTACCCCGGAATGGAGTGTTAATCATGCTAATCGGAATCGCAATCATCGTCTGGATCGTACTGTGCGGGTTAAGCCAAACTAGGAACCACGACGATTAAAGAATCAAACCACCACCCCACAAGCCACTAAACACAGTGGCTTTTCTTTTGACTACAGTTTTTGCATCAGTATTGATAAATACTTTATGCACCATATCGATTACACCACCCAACCAACATCACGCCATTACTGGGGCAAGGAGTGTGTCAACGGCCACGCCCAGCCAGATAGTCCAACCCACAACCTCCGCAGCGTCTCCACCAACGCCTGCATAGGGTGTGTACGGGATAGACGCCCCGCTACCGCTAACCAAACAGCAGCAGAGCGCCTAGCCCAAGTGCTGACGCTAGACCATTACAAGCGCCTCTCCGAACCCGAGCGTAAAGCGTTCGACCAAGCCAAGAGAAAGCAGTGGGTAGAGGAGAACAAAGAGCAACAAAAGCTCTATCAAAAGGATTATCAAAAGAAGCTAAGGCTAACCAATCCTGCCAAAGTCGAGCAGTACAAACAAACCCAACTAGACAAAGGCAACGGACCTAACAAGTACAAACAAAGGACTCAAGATGATACCAACCAAAACACCCTTTAACCCATTGAAGCATTATGTAGGTAAGGCGTGCAAGCATGGACATGTGGATGAGAACAATGAAAGCACCCGATACCTCACCACCAGCACCTGCGTGGAGTGTGCGAACTATAGGTACAACAAGACGCCCGAAGCCATGAACAAGCAAGCCGTGCACAGCAGGAACTGGCAGAAGAAGAACAAGGAAGCATTCGCCATCATCACCCTCAGATATAGAGAGAAGCACAGAGAACAATCCTTAGCCAACAACCTTCTCCGCTACCACGCTAACAAACTAAAGACCACGCCAGAGCAGCACGCATTGACGTTACTTAGAAGAAGAAACCACAAGCGTAGAAAAGTCGAACTAGAACTTAGAACAAGGCTTGAAACTGAGACGCTAACAAGCAAGCAACTAGATTCCATCAACCGTAGACTAGCAAACATCCAAGCTCAACTACAACAAGAAGAAGCAGTGTTGCTACATTATGTCGATTGAATACCATTACCTTAAAGACGGAGTGTGGCACACGAGCGCTAACGTAGCCGATGTACTTAACGCGAATGATGACCAGTACTTCGGTAACAGATGTAGGAAGTACCTAAACCATCGCACCGTAGAAGGAAGGTCACTTAGAAAGACTAGCACCGGTAAGTGTGTGCAGTGTATTGAGCTTGATAAGCAGCAGCAAGCGCAGCACCCACCTAGACCAAAGCGAGTATCTAAGAGTGGCAAGACAATGGGTAGGCCAATTAAGTATACAGAACAAGCAACGGAAAGAGAGCGTAGAAGATTAAGTAGACATGTACATATACAAATGAAAAAGTCTAAGTCACTCTCACCAGCACCTAGCAATGATAAGGATGAGACATGACACTAACACTTAAAGACCTCGAACGTATGGAACGTATGCACAAAGCTTTAGAAGCAATGGAAGCAATCGTTGACACTGCACACGAAAGAGAACTAGAAGAACTAACGGAACAAGAGTTAGAACAACGCATGCACAAGCACCTAGACAACATAGAAGCAATCATCAAAGCTAAGCAACACAGAGAACAAGATGACAACAGTTAGGACAGCTACACAAGCGTTTTAGCTTTAGATACTGTGCAAGTACATCGAGAGCATTACGACAGCGCACAGCAGCGATATGACCCATTAAGTGAGCATTGATAGACCATTAACACTGCATTGAACCCACTTAGTGAGCATTCATTAAGTGAGCATTGAACCCACTAATTGAGTTCCGCCCTTCACACCTGGCCTGTCAGTCTTATAGTCAAAAGCTATTGCCAGAGTTATCCACAACCAATATAGAACACCATAAATCCAAGATCTTCATGGTTAGAAATAGAATCTAAGACTGGTTGACAAGATGTTCAATCAATGTCTCCAAAAGACTTCACGATATGTTCACGTTTAGAACCGTGTCTTAGCCAGGTTGACATCTAACCCCTTCGGGTCTATCAATCACTCCGTTTAACCACCTAAATACGGTGGAAAACGTGCAGGGTTGTGCATAGAGTGTGCACATGACAAACCACCGTTTATTCTCTATATAGATCAATGACTTAGCGCGCCACACTTATATACGCTGTAATCAAGGTGTCCTCTACTGTGCATCGATAGTGCAGCTACGCTCAATCGATAACGATGTCAACCACTCTGCGGCACAGTATTGAAACGGTAGCACATCATTGACATACCCTATTGATACTCTTGTCAACCGATGTGAGATGTTCTTTGAAACGGAAGGACATTGGATAAGCTGTGGATAAAGATTTCTTTGAAGTGGTGAAAAGCAAAGCGAAACCAAAAACGGGGTGGAGTGAAAGTTGCGGCCTATAGGAATAAATTTTTCTGTAAAAACCAAGAGAGTGATAAATACATTGCGCGCACAGTTGCCGCACTAAAAGGAAACAACAATATGACATCAACATCACCATCGTTAGACGCAGTAAACCAGTCAACATTAGACACACAATTGAACATTGAAGGCAAAGCACCACGCACTAAAGCAGAGAAGCTAGCACGCTGCAAACAAATTGCGCAGATCGTTAAGGATGAAAAACTAGATATCAAAATGCTTGATGAAGCTTTGATGAAGCTTTATATCATTTGATAAGAGTATTCTGCACAGCCAATAAGTTCCAATAGACCATTCTGCGCCTAGGCCATTAAAACAAAGCTTCACTAAACAAGAAGGACTTTATATGGTTATGTTTGTGCCAGGATCAGTCGTTGCAACGCGTGGGGCGTTGGCTGCGCTAGACCGTATGGATGTGAACCCCACAACGCTTATTGATAGGCATGTGTGCGGGGACTGGGGAGATTTAGGTGTGGAAGACTGTAAGGCCAACCAGAATGCTTTAACCTATGGGGCACGTATTGTTAGCGCCTATGTCGTTCAACAAGAGAAGTTCTATGTGATAACAGAGTGGGACAGATCGTATACCACCTTGATGACTGCATCTGAGTATTGAGTCTTTCGGATAATGACAAAGGGGCACAAGGCCCCTTTTCTTTTGACTACGTGTTGTATATGCCGAAGCTGTGATCGAAGCAATCGGCCAAGACAGTAAGTTCACCAGCGATCCTTCCAGCCATAAATGCATTGCTTGCTAAGTCCTCATCGTCTACGTATGTGTCGAAGTCAAGACTACCGTTGCTTTCTTTTAGTTGTATCTCGAAAGGACGATCTTTTCCGATCATGAAGCCGTTGATAGCTTCAAGTACATGCGCGCCTGTGTATCGCTCTCCGATTTTGAAGGCATATCTCAAGTATCTCATTTCGATCCTTTCTTAAGCAATACGTGCTTTGCGCAAGTCGTTTTGTTCAGCCCTTGCTTCTGCCAACTTAAGCAGTGCTCCAGCACGCTCGGTGCGTAACTGCACCAATGCGCGTCTGTCCCCTTTGGCAACTGCATTGGATATATCGTACTCAAGATTGTCGAGGTGCTGCTTTGCATTGATAACTCTGTTCTTGAGCATGAAACCTTGCTTTTTCTCATCAGTGCTTGCGGTTTCCAAGGTTTTGTTTGCATCAGCCTTAATCGCTTTACGTAGTGAGCCATACAAGTGCATGACTTCTGCTACTCTATCGGAATCAAAGCAAGTGTCTTTCAGCAGTGTTGTGCCATCCTTTTGCTTGACTGCAATGTACACACGGAGCTTTTCATCTGGCTCCCAGTCTTTCACGTCGATCTTGGTAAGTGTTACTGCGTTAGCAATGAGCTTCTGTCCTTCGAGTCCGCGTGGTTCTGGCTCGTCATCACCTCGTTCCTCACGTATAGCAAGTGTCCGCACGCCTTCGAGTCCGCCATTGTCTTTCAGGTACTGCACTAGGTCGGATGTCTTACCACGTGCGTACTCAATGACTTTGGACATGACGCTAACTGCCTTGTGGTCCATGGCTGCAAACACGTAGCGCACGAAGATACTTGCGTCCTTTGTGTCTTCGCGTAGCTTGTTAGTCTTTTCAACCTCGACCTTGAGCGTGTACAGCAACGTCCTACCTTCGCCCCCTGCATCCATCATGTTGCAGTACATGGTGAATGCTTCTGCAGTTAGCAACCCGAGCTTGGTTCTGTAGCCCTTTTCTGTTTCGCTTGCCTCTTTGCGAATGCGGTTGACGATAATGAGTGCTTCATCTGCATCAAATTTCTGACCTTGAATAACTGCGTTCATTTCTTCTAGTGTGTTCATTTCTCTTCCTTTAAAACTCATTACACGCAGCAGTGCTTCTCATGTGACTAATTTCACATTCGTAGTTACTGCGCAATGGGTACCGGTTCGTTGTTTGTTTGCGCTGAACCGATGGATCTAATGTGCCTATAAAGCTTTCGTTATGCAACTTTGCAAAATTGAATATAGGCCCGTAATGGAATTGAAAAGAGCATTCCTCGATTTAGCTCAGAAACATTAAAAACGGCTCCAGAGTTTCTTTTGCTCAAGAATTAAGCACACCTATACGAATCAGACACTTAGCGCAGTGTGTCTGTCGGAAACAACACTACGGCTTCGGAGCTGGTGGCTTGGGAGGCATGTGTGCGGCCTCGAACTGGGCGAGATCGATCCCTGCGTCTCGCAAGTGTTTGGCGGTCCTGGGGTCTATGCCCTGCCCCTTCGCTAACGAGCGCTTAGCGGAGCGTTTAACGTCCGCTAGGGACTGTTTCGTGCTGAGACGAGTGCTTGCCAAGTAGCAGTAGGAGCGCACGCGCCCGTTATAGCTGGTTACAAGCGCTTCAAATGGGAGCCAACGCTCCGGGGCCATTGCTTCCGTAGCAGCAATCTTTGCAGCCCATACAGGGTCTTGCTTCATCTCTTCTAGTTTGGCTAAGCGCAGTTCATGTTTCTTCTCTGCTTCAGCTAGTTGAGCAGGGAATTCAGCACTAAACAGCTTCGGTGAAAAGCCGAGCAGCCATAAGTTTTTTTCGAGTTGGGTACATCTTGCCATTGGGTAGATAAATACTTATCTTAAAGGGATACATACCAATGGCAAGAAAGCTCAAGCCAACAGAATTAGTTTCAGAACGCACACCATCCTTCTCGCTCGCAGAAGTTGAAGGGTTGTTGAACACTGACAACTACAAACGCGCACTCGCTATCAGTGAATTGCTGCTGAAAGTTTTCCCTCATGCTAACAATACTGCGCCAACAGGCGGACAGTTAGGTGCGGGACGCATATTGAATGCATTTGAAGTTGCGTTTGAAGCAGTAAATGGAAATGCACGCATGGTAATGTGGGCAGATGAGGACTTTCCTGCCTTTGCCCACGCATATGCAAAGATTGGTGCCGCAGTACCAAATGCAAATACCAATATTGGTCAGGTCATCATCCAAAGCGCAGTGCCTTACAGCCCGCTTAATGACCAGAACGTCATCGATGCGTCTATCAATATTGATCTTGATCTAGGCGACGAAGAATGAAGGGCGCGCTAGTCGCGCCTTCGCTTGCCCTTGCACCTACAAACGTTAGCGGATACAAGCCTCGGAAAGCATTCCTAGCATTTCATGCACGTAAACACACACGCGCAGTGCTTGTTATTCATAGACGAGCAGGAAAGACCGTAGCATGTGTTAATGACTTAGTTGACAAAGCATTGATGACTACAAAGCCGAATGCAATGTTCGCTTATGTCGGTCCTTACGCGAAGCAGACTGCACAAGTTGCATGGGCATACTTGGTTGAAGCTGTAAAGCACATGCCTGATGTAAAGGTTCATGAAACAAAGAAGCAAGTAACCTTCATCAACCGAGGAAAGCATAAGTCAACAGTCGCATTGTTCGGTGCTGATAATCCAGATTCACTTCGTGGACTGTACTTTGATGGCATTGTGCTTGATGAAGTAGCAGACATGAAGCAATCAGTATGGAATGAAGTAATCCAGCCAGCACTTATTGACAGACGTGGATGGGCTGTCTTCATCGGAACACCAAAAGGTAAGGGCTTCTTCTACAAACTATGGACAGAAGCAGTAAAGCGACCTACTTCATGGTTCACTTTGATGCTCAAAGCTTCAGAGTCAAAGCTGCTTAGTCAGGACTTGCTAGATGAATACAAAGTAGACGTAGACGAAGACACATACGAACAGGAAATGGAGTGTTCCTTTACCGCAGGTATCAAGGGCGCCATGTATCCAACCCAGTTACGCGCTGCGAATGACGAAGGTAGGCTCACAGGTTTCAGCGTCGTCATAGGTCAACAAGTGCACTGTGCATTTGACTTGGGATGGCGGGATGCGACTGCAGTTTGCTTCTACCAACTAATTGGCGGTGAGCTACGTGTAGTTGATTACCAAGAATGGACTCAAACAGAGATCGCAGTCATTGTCCGCGAGATACGTGAACGCAAATATAAATGGGGTACGTTTTGGTTACCCCACGATGCCCGCGCTAAGTCACTGCAAACGGGTAAGTCGATGGTGGAAATCTTCTGGAGCTTAGGCATACAACCAAAGTTAGTTCCAGAGTTAGGTCTTATAGATGGCATTCAAGCTGTAAGAAACACATTTCCATCGATTCGGATAAATGCCGATAAGTGCGATCAGTTGATTCAGAACTTAATGGCATACAAGAAGAAAGAAATACGTCCGGGCGAATTCAGTCGAGTACCAGACCATGACAGCAGTTCACACGGCGCTGATGCATTCCGCTATATGTGCTTGGCTGTGAGTGATAGAGCTTTGGATAAAAGCTTGACGATATCAATAACGGGCAATAGCAACTCGTTAGAGAGCGCCAAACTTCAGAAAGCCATAAATATAGAAATAAACACAGGGTGGACACTTGACATGCACGTTCGTGCGAGCGAGCGTAACCGAGGCCCTACTCTCATTTAAAGGGGCTCAATGGATAGCAACGAGAAAGAACAACAACAAGCACTAGACCCAAGCAAGACTGACGCTATGCAGGTACGCATGAAGGCACAGAAGACTTGGGCTGCAGAAATCAACGCCTCCACTAAAGAGCTAGAGACATTCCATAAACGCGGTCGTGAAATTAACGATGCGTACATCTATACCGGCAAGACTAAGGCGAACGGCAAGGATCACTTATTCAACTTATGGAAAGTGACGGTCAACACGCAACGTGATGCCATCTATAGCTCCTTCCCCTCCCCTACAGCAAGCCGCATGTACTTAGACCCCAATGATGCAGTTGGGCGAGTAGCGGGTGAGTTGTTAGAGCGAGCAATGAACACGGAAGACGTTCAATCTAGCCGCGCCAGCACTGCGTACAAGAACATTGTTCAAGACTACTTGTGTATTGGCGGTGCATTTGGATGGGTTCGCTACGTAACCAAAGCATCCGACGAAGAACAGCTTGCATTAAGTGGTGATGTGGATGATGAGACAGCAGAACTACCTAACGCATCGCCATTACTTAAGGATGAACGCATCGAAGTTGACCATGTTAATTGGGAAGACGTTCGTTGGAGTCCAGCACGTACAGCAGATGAGGTTAGATGGATTGCAAGAAAGGTCTACATGCCAAAGTCTGAGTTCGAGGAACGTTTTCCTGACGCAGACAACTTTGATTATGGCGAAGATGACGAACAAGTTAATGAAGCCAAGTCAGATAACCCAAGTGGTCCACAGAACATCGTTATCCCAGAAGTAGAAGTATGGGAAATATGGGATAAGACAAGCTTGCAAGTGTTCTTCATGAGAGAAGGATGCGCAAAGATACTTGAAATCAAGGACGATCCATATGGTCTACCTGAATTCTTCCCTGCTGTATTCCTCTTTGGCAATCACACAACTGGCAACTACATCCCGAACAGTGACTACATCGATGCACAGTACCAATACAAGCAACTAAACAAGCTTACAGCGCGTATTGATGCGCTCATTGACTCTGCACGCGTGACTGGTGTTTATGACGCCAGCATTCCAGAGCTACAACACTTGATTAGCAAGGCGCAGGATGGTGAGTTGCTACCTATCGAGAAGTACGGTGCGCTAGCAGCCAACCAAGGACTGAAAGGAAGTGTTGACTTCTTACCTCTAGACCAATTCATTACAGGTCTTAACGGACTTACAGCACAACGCAATGACGTTAAGCAACAGATTTACGAGTTGACTGGCATTAGCGACATTATCCGTGGTTCTACCTCCCCTTATGAAACAAAGGGCGCGCAACAGATGAAGGCACAGTTTGCATCTGCTAGATTGCAAGCAAAGGCACGTGAAGTTGCCGAGTTCTTCAGTGGTATCTATCGAGTTAAGGGCTTCTTAATGGTCAAGTTCTATGAGCCACAGCGCTTCATAGCACGCGCAGGCACCATTAACCCTGCAGATCAACAGTATGTACAGCAAGCATACGAGTTGTTGAAGAATGAAGAAATTGCATTCAACCAAATCAACGTCAGCGTTGATACGTTGCAGCAAGACCAGTGGAGCCAAGAGCAAACCGCAGTTGTTTCATTCATTACAACAATTGGAACGATGCTGGAACAAACAGCACCACTAATTCAGCAAGACCCGACCATGAAGCCACTCATCTATCAAGCATTGCTGCTAGGTGCGTCCCGCTTCCGTGCAGCTAAGACATTTGAAGGCTTCCTATCTAGCCAGCTTTCCCAAGCCATGCAACAGCTTCAGGGACAGGCACCAGGTTCTAACCCTGCAGCAGACAAGGAAGCGGCAGCACAGCAGGCCGAGCAACAGCAAGCGCAGCAAGCCCAACAGCAAGCGGCACAAGCGGATCAAGCGAAGCTGCAAGCCACTACAGACATCGAGAAGGGCAAAGCTGCTACAGCAGTCCAGATCAAGCAGATGGAGCTAGCGGCAAATGAGCAGATCAAAGCCCGCGAAGCAGCCATTGCAGCGGCAGAAGTGAAGCTGAAGGAGCTAGAAATGAATCAAGCTGGTATTGACACAACAGGTGTCACGTTAGCTATTGGTGATGCGAACCCAACTATGCGTCCTTCTAAAGAGGAAGTAGCAGGAATGCTTGCCCAGCACCAACAACACACACAGGACCAGAGTATGCAGATGTTCCAGCAAATGATGCAGGCAATGCAATTGATGCAACAACAGTCGCAAGCATTCCAGCAACAACTGCTTCACTCACTAAGTGAACCTATGCCACCTTCTGTAGTCACCATTAAGAATGCAGACGGTACGGTAAAAATGACAGGTGAGATTAAATAAGGTCAGATTTAGCATCTACCACGCTATTTGAATAAATAACAAACTAAACAAGGGGGCACTAATGCCATATACATACTTCGTAACCAATAAGGCAAATGATGCTGCTCTAGGAAAGACAACTTTTACAGCAACAACAGCGGTCTACTTGGCTCTATCAACTACAACACCGACAGCCGGTACAGGTGCTTCTGCCACTGAGCCAGCAGGTAGTGCATATGCACGCGTAGCAGTTCCTGCAGCGTCATGGAATACAACTGCAAACGGTACAACAACTAACAATGCAGCTATCGCATTTCCAGCAGCTACAGGCGCATGGGGCACAGTGACATATGCGGTTGGTTATGACGCAGCTTCAGCAGGCAACGTCTTGTTCTACGTAGCACTAACAGCATCGCAAGCCATTACAACTGGTATGACTTACAGCTTTCCAGCAGGAAGCGCGATCCACACACTTACTTAATTCGGTGTTCGTTGCAAAAGAACTTCATATGACAGCAGCACACACAACCGAACCACTGATCTACACAACGATGGGCAATGTTCCTATCGCATCACTAGAACACCGTCCGCACTGGGAAGAAACACCCACAGCAATTGTGTTCGTTGACGAGTATTTTCTCGACGGGCAAAGCGTCAAGCGCGGCGTTAATGTCCTAAGCAAGCACGGCATTACGGGTGAAGCCGTCGCCAATCAACTCTAAGGGGCCGATATGGCAAACACTCAAGCAATGGCAACGTCTTTTAAAGGCGAACTTCTAACAGGCCAGCATAATTTTGGCGTTGGTTTCATCCGCGCTGCAACCACTGTAGACACCTTCAAAGCGGCGCTCTATGTCACTACTGCAACGATTAACGCTGCGACGACTGCATATAGCGCAACTAACGAGGTCAGCGGCACAGGCTATACAGCAGGTGGATTGACAGTAACGAATGCAACTGCACCAAGTACATCAGGTACATCTGCGATCTGGACACCATCAGCATCACTTGCATGGACAACAGTAACGCTATCAACTGCATTTGATACAGTATTGATCTACAACAGCACAAACACAAACCGTGCCGTATCGATTCATACCTTCGGTTCTCAAACCGTTACCGCTGCTAACTTTACACTCTCGATGCCAGTCAATGCAGTAGGTACTGCATTAGTTCAGATTACGTAAGTTAAGCAAGCGTGGCAGTCGTTAAAGTACAAGACTCCGGGGTAAACACCTCAAAGGCAACAACCCAACTTACAACGCTGGGTATTGTGTGGGGAGTGTCGCCATCCGTAGGCAACAAAGTAATGGTGCTCGTCACCGGCTATACAAATGCCGCAGGCGTGACAATTTCGGCTGCAGACAATTCGTCTACCCCGAACACCTATTCCAGCCGCAACTTCCAGACCACAAACGATAGCTTCACAGCACTATTCGAGGCCGACGTGACGCACGCGCTCGGTGCCACGCCGACCACGACCCTGACAATCAGTGGGGCAGGTGCGTACATGACGTATCAAGTCATTGAATGGTCTGGTCTAGTTGCTGCCGGATACGACACGGGTGCTGGAAGTGGTGCATCTTATGGCGCAGGTGCATCCAGCTTCACTTTCGGGCCGACATCGACCCTGACACAAGCAGCAGAACTGGCAGTTTCGGTTGTGCAGATCGGCAACAGCAATGCAGCCCAAGGAATCGTGCAGCCATCCGGTTGGACTGCATTGGGCTTCTGTCAGGATGATAGCGCGCTGCAGTCATACGGTGCGGCGTACCTCGTCACTGCGGCAACGACTGCACTGTCACCGACCTGGACGTGCAATGCGGGTATGGGCGGCGGCAACAGTGCTTCACTCGTTTCAACGTTCAAGATCGCTGCATCAGGTGGACTAACACTTACTGCCAACCAGTCCGCATCAGTTATCGGAACTATCAAGCCAGGTACAAGCGTGTCGGCTGCGGCGAATGCAGGCATTGGAACCGTAGGCACTACAAAAGCGACAACAACTAGCGCGCTGTCTCAGATATCGGCTGTAGGCACTTTAGGTACCGTCAAACCTTCGGTATCCGTCGCACTTGCCGGTGTGGCAGGCGTTGGCGCTGTAGGTACTGCCAAATCCGCTGTATCCGTCGCGCTAGCTGGTGTCGCAGGTATCGGAACAGTAGGAACGTTATCGACTACAGCTTCATCAAATGGAGCATTCACTAGCACCACAGCTACCTCGATGTCGTATGCAGGTGCAGTCGCAGCGAATGCGGCCTTCACTAGCACCACAACAACAGCACTGACCTACGCAGGCAAGGTAGCTGTATCTGGCGCTTATTCAAGCAGCAACACTTCGACGATGACCTACGCAGGCAGTGTCGGGGTCGCAGGTGCATTCAGCAGCACAACGACAACGGCACAGAGCTTCACAGGCGGAGTCGGGACATACGGCGCGTACAACAGCATCACAGCGTCCAGCCTGACCTACACAGGCGCGGTAGCGGTCAATGGCGCATTCAGTAGCTCGACATCTACTGTCCAGAGTTTCACTGCTGCAGTCGCAATGCCGGGAGCATTCAGCAGCACCACAGCTACCTCGATGACGTATGGCGGGAAAGTCGCGGTTGTAGGGGCGTTTAGCAGCGCTACAAGCACTTCGCAGTCCTTCGCTGGCGTAGTTGCACTGACAGGCGGATTTAACAGCGCTACGAGCACCGTGCTTACCTACAGCGGGCAAGTAACGTCAGCAGGTCAAGGCGCATTCAGCAGCACCACAGCTACATCGATGGTCTATACGGCCAAGGTAGCAGCTAACGCAAGCTTTAACAACACCACCACAACGTCCCAA
Organism: Variovorax sp. LG9.2; assembly: GCF_035018885.1. Classification (NCBI taxonomy): domain Bacteria; kingdom Pseudomonadati; phylum Pseudomonadota; class Betaproteobacteria; order Burkholderiales; family Comamonadaceae; genus Variovorax; species Variovorax sp. LG9.2. Next base: position 141,081 of record NZ_JASJXB010000008.1, read on the forward strand.
AGCTTCACTGGCAATGATGCGACTAGTGGTGGATTCAGCAACACAACAGCAACATCGCAGAGCTACACAGCAAAAGTGGTTGTCGCTGGTGGATTCAGCAGCTACACGACTACTTCGATGGTCTACACAGCAAAGGCCGGACTACCAGATGTTCATGGCGCTGCGTTCCTCGACTACGCAAGACCAAAGAAATCGGAAAAGGAAGAAGAGGAAGAGTCACAGCCCAAGACGAAGGCTGATCGTGCTTTCTTAAAGAAATCTCTTGCAGAACAAAAACAAGAAAACATTCGAAGACTTCAAGAACTAGCATCCTTACGCGAAGCTGAAATTGAAGCTGAAAGACTTGCTGCCATCGCCGCACAAGAACAAGAAGATGACTTGCAAGCAATAGAGATGATTATGGAGCTAGCTTTAGAGCGTAGACGCAATCGCTTCAGAAGACTCTTGGTCTGAGCACAAGTTGATAAATACTTTCTGTAACCACCACAGGAAGTAATGCCCACATACAGCGCACTCTGTACCCAATGCGGTACGAACAACACCTATGTAAAACGCATGAAAGAGTTTGATGCGAACAAGACACCACCTTGTTCTGTCTGCAATGGACCAACGCAGCATCAAATCTTTTTCGTACCTACGTTTTCCACTGCCAACCTTGGCGAGCATCAAGGCTTCAAGTCACCGCATGACGGTCGAACATATCAAGGCCACACCTCTTACATGAATCATATGAAAGAAAACGGCTCTATGCCTGCATCGGACTACACAGGTCATGCAGAAAATGTAAGACGTAACATGACAGAGCAAGAAGACAAGAAACGCTTGGAAGTCATTGAGAACGTAGTCAAAGCTTTATAAACACCACCAACCGAGAATAACAATATGACAGACATAACCAACGATGCAGATGACTTTGAATTTGAATTAGATGGCTTTGAAACACCTTCTGAACACACCGAAGTAGAAGAACATGTACCGGAAGTCGAAGCAGAAGAACAACCAAAAGACAAACCCCGTAAGTCACTGCGTGACCAGATCGAGGATGCAGCTACGAAGAAGCGACCAGCTAAGGAACGTCTAGACCCTGCCGCAGCGCCTGCAGCTACTGAGACAACAGAAGCAACTGATCCAGATGCACCACCAGTAGCAGAGAAGGCAGTTACGGGACCAAAAGCGCCTGTTAGCTGGACCCCTGCCCTACGTGAAAAGTTTGGAACACTGCCACCAGAAGTGCAAGCGCAAATCAGCAAGCGTGAGTTAGAAATGGACAAGCGCTTAGGTGAGACAAAGCAAGAGCGCGAGATTGTTCAGAAGCTATTGGAAGTCAATCAGCCTTACGAAGCAATGTTTAAGGAAATGAATGCACATCCGTTCGATGTCTACAAAGAAGCACTCAACGGCATTCAGACATTAGCTAAAGGGACAATGCAGCAAAAGGCTTCATTCCTTGCACAACTAGTTAAAGCACATGGAGTTGATATCTACGAACTAGATTCAGCACTTACATCAGCTCAAGTTAGCAATAGTCCACAATTATCGCCAGAACTAGATAGCCGTATCAAGCCACTAGAAGACTTCTACAAGCAAAACGTTCAGCAACAACGCCAAGTAGAACAACAACGCGTTCAGCAAAGTCATACCGAAGTCGAAACATTCGCAACTGACCCAAAGAATGAGTTCTTTGATGCTGTAGCAACTGACATGAACATGCTTATGTCTAGCGGTAGAGCAACGAGCTTGAAAGATGCTTACGACCTAGCTTGCCAGTTAAACCCCGAAGTAAGACAAGCAAGAGCAAAGAGCAATCAAGAGCAGAAGCAACGCATTGCAGCTAGCAAAGCATCCCTTACACCACGTGGACCTGCAAACACTGGAAACAAGTTTAAGAACTCAAGCGGCAGAACAGACTTAAGACGTCTTATTGAGTCCCAAATCCCAGACGATTTCGAGTAAGAACATAAATAGACATGAAGGTAGTGAAATACCTTCATAGCTAGTTCAATACACGAACTGGGGCCATCTAGCCAACGAACTCTGCAAGTCAGGGCCATCATAAGCAGAACTCCTTAACGAAATGAACAGCAACTTAACCCTTGCTATACATCTTAAGGAGATATTCAAATGGCAAATTACGCAACAGATATCCTGGCAACCACGATTGCCAACTACAGTTCAGACATCGCAGACGCAGTATCCAACAGCAATGCGATTCTTGCAGCACTAAAGAAAAACGGCGGAGTTGTTCCGTTTGTTGGCGGTACTCAGATCAATCAAATGATCGATACATCAGCTAACTCGACAGCAGCTTTCTACAGCGGCACAGACGTTTTAACAGTCGCAACAACAAACACAATCGACAACGCAATCTTCGCTATCAAGCAAGCTGCGGTAACAGTTCAATATTCCGGTCTAGACGAAATCATGAATTCTGGTAAAGCAGCTATCGTTAACACGTTAGAACAGAAGATGAAGAATGCTGAAAGATCAATGAAGAACTTGATCGGATCGGGTATCTACTCAGACGGTACAGGTTTCAGCGGTAAGCAAATTACTGGTCTACAAGCTGCTATCACAGCAACTCCAGCAATCGGCGTATACGGTGCATTTGACCGTTCAGTATCGACATTCTGGCGTAACCTGAAGTCCAAAGGCGGCGGAACTGACTTCGCAGGTACTTTGGATCAAACAACTATCTGTGGTGAATTTAACAAGATGGTTTATCGTCTAACTCGTGGTACTGACGCACCGAAGTTAATCGTATGTGACCCAATCTACTACGCTTTCTTAACAGTCGCGCTTCAGAACAAGCAACAGTTCTTGCACGCTGGTACAGCAAATGCAGGTTTCTCGAATATCGAGTTCATGGGCATCCCAGTTGTTATGGAATCTAGTGCTACTGGTATCCCACCAACAACAGCTTACTTCTTGAACACTGACTACTTGTTCTTCCGTCCACATGCAAAGCGCAACATGATTTCGTTGGGTGACCGTACTCCGGTTAACCAAGACACCACAGTACACGTAATTGGTTGGGCTGGTAACTTGACAGCATCGCACATCGGTCTGCAAGGCGTAATTCAGAACTGATTTGACAAGCTAATTAAGAAGCTTCACAGCTAATTAACTAAATAAGGGGTAGGCAAGCAATTGTCTACCCTTTCGCTTTTATAGCACCACCAACCACCACCAACATAAAGGTACTCAAACATGACATTAGGAAGAACACAAGTCTACGAAGACGAACTAAAAAATTCAGGATACGAAGACAGAGACTCGCGCGGACGCCTTGCCGGATATGGCGATGCAGAAGTGAAGTTTTATAAGAAGGCAATCTACTCTTCAATTAAGACTCTCGAATCAGAAGACGGCCTGGACAAGTACGACATGATCGATCACGTAGTTATTGCTACCGCATTTGATCGCCATACGCGTGTTGATATTCCAGTTACCCAAGTCTACGCAAATAGATACAAAACTGAGTACGAAGCATTCAAGCGTGGTGAAGAAACAGCAGCACACGGCATTCCACTTGAGAACTGGCCGCAAATTCCTGAAGCCGCAGTACTTGAGCTAAAGGGTATTGGTATCAAGACAGTTGAAGCGCTAGCCGCAGCAACAGGTGACCAGATTGCCAAAGTACGCGAAGGCGCAATGTTCAAGAAACGAGCTGATGCTTATCTGAACCAAACAGTTAACGCATCGAAGGTTGAAGCTTTAGAAGCGCGTTTAGCTGCAATGGAATCTGCAGAAGAAAAGAAAAGCACAAAGTAAACAACAAGAAAGGAGCACATGGCCAAAACCCTCTTACAAATTATCAAACAAATTACGGGTGAAGAAAAACTGCCTGTGCCCCTTGTTGTCCTAGCAAGCGACGACCAAACAGTTGTCCATCTAACCTCACTTACTGTTGCGGCGATGGATGACTTAATGAATGAATTCGACTGGCAGCAAATGGTAAGGCCTTACACCTTTACCACTGTTGCAGGTACAGATACATACACATTACCAACTGATTATCTACGCGCCATCAAACAAACGTTTTGGCAGAACGCACAGAACAGACCAATGAACGGCAGCATTAACCCCGAAGGTTGGGGGTTTTTGAATCACAGCCCAAACGGCTCTGTTAATGCTCAGTTTCGTATTGTTGGCAACAGGATTCAAGTCTATCCAATGCCTGCGGCTGCTATCACGTATTCATTCCAATACATAGCAAGTTCGTGCATTTGGGACCCAACAATCCAAAACTATAAATCAGACTTTAGCTTAGATAGCGATCAACCCGCATTCAATAGCAGATGCTTGACTAACTTCGTTAAGTACAAGTACATGCAGATCATGGGGTTTGATACTCAAGCAGCTTTAGAAGACTTTAGCCAATCACTAATGATAGCTAAGGGCGCTGATGTACCTGCTCCTATCCTAAGTGCAGTGCCAGCAGGCAGTATGAAAATGATCGGGTTAGACAATCTTCCTGACTTCAGGAGCTAACCTATATGCAACGTAAACCAAGAGGGCAAATATTCATTACTGCAGATGCGCCGTCACCTACAAAGGGTTTAAACACCCGTGATCCAGTTGCGGTGATGTTGCCCACATACGCAAACATCATGAATAACATGATTGCAGCCAATGATGGTGTACGCAATCGCAAGGGCTGCCGTGTGCAAGCTAGCGGGCTAGGTCCAACAGTTGGCGCAGTCATGCCCTACAACGCAACAGGAAGCGGCACAAGCAAGTTATTCGCCGCATCTGGTACGCAAGTATTCGATGTCACTACTGCAGGCGCTGTAGGGGCGGCAGTAGGTTCTGCGCTCACAACTGACCAGCTCGACTACGTGCAATTCGCAGGCGCTGCGGGCCAGTACTTGGTGATGTGTAACGGAGCGGATGCAGCACGCCACTACGAGTCAGCGGCAGGCTGGGTGAACTGGTCGCTTGTCACCACCCCTTCTACTCCAGGTCAAGTTAGCGGCGTCGATCCAAGCAAGCTCTCTGGCGTCATTTCGCACCAGCGTCGTCTGTGGTTTATCGAAAAGAACACTACCCGCGTTTGGTACACACCAATTAACTCTATTGGTGGCGCGCTTAACCAGTTCGAGTTCGGCCCGTACTTGCCACGAGGCGGCTTTATTCAAGCTATTGGTAGTTGGAGCATGGATGCAGGCAAAGGCATACAAAACTACCTTGTAGCCGTATCAAACCAAGGTGATGCAGTCTTATATGAAGGTAGCGATGTTAGCGATGCAACCAATTGGAAGCTAACAGGTACATGGGCACTTAGCCCACCTGTCGGACGTGACTGCTTTACACAATATGGCGCTGACTTGCTGTACTTGTGCACAGACGGATTATTGCCGTTCAGCACATACCTACAAAGCACGTTAACAACGTCTGCATTGACAGATGCGATTCGTAGAACAATTCAGCTATCAGTAAGCACAACAGGAACATTGCCGGGATGGAGTCTGACTGACACAGGAAACGTAGAAGGCTTGTTAGTCCTTAACGTTCCTGCAAACGATCCATCACAAACTGTTCAAGCTGTACAGCACAAGCAAAGTGGTGGATGGAGTACGTTTACTGGTTGGCCTGCTCAATGTTGGGCTGTGCAAGGTAAGAACATCTACTTTGGCAAGAACGGCTACGTGATGCAAGCCTTTGTGGGTTACACAGATAACCAAGCAACAGACGGCACTAGTGGCACGACTTATACATGCACCTGTTCACAAGCCTATAACTACTTCGCTGATGCACTGAGATATGCAAACGCAAGAACAGTCAATAAGCAATACAAGCAGGTGTGCTTGAACATCATTAGCGCAAGTGTTGCCCCAGCTATTCGCATCGGTCTAAGCACTACGCCCGGACTTGGTGGCGGTATATCAACTAGCAGTACTGCACCACCTACAAATGGCGGTTCTGTGTTCGGTGTTGCGCGCTGGGGTACTGGTGTGTTTTCAGGAACGCAATTCCCTATCAATCAGTGGCAGTTCGTGCGTGGCGTTGGCACTAGTGCTTCGCTGCAAGTTGAAATCAAGACTCAAGCAGAGTTTCTTTGGACTGACACACTCATTCGCTTCGCTCGTAGCAGCATTTGATGCAGACGATTGTTTTCGAGACAGGACAGGTGCCCATAGCACTTGTCGATCTAGCTGCTAGGCAATGGGGTGCAGACATCACCGCATTCAAGCTTGCAGATGCGAAAGCAATCATTCTCTTTGAAGATGACTTCACCCCTATTTGTGTGACTGTATTTGACAGCTTTACAGCGTGTGGAGTTGTGCAAGCGAGTGGTGCAGTGTTTGATGAAAAGAAGGCATTAAGCAGAGCTTTCTTAAAGAAACTTTATGAGCAAGTGTTTGATGTTTGGAAAGTTAACAGAATGAACTTCTTCACTGATGTATCCAACCAAAAAATGCTAAATATGCATGAAAGACTGGGCCACGTATTCGAAGGCACCTTAAGCGAACACTACGGTGTTGGAAAGGATGGCGCAGTTTATAGATTTAACAGACGTGATTGGGAAGCCTCTATATGGCACCCACAAGCACGCACAAGGAGACAACAACAATGGGAAGTTCCGCAGCGCCAAATCCCGATCCATATGGCTTCATTGCCAGCAAAGCAGCATCTGATACCGCTACCAACAACCTAGCAGCAGCAGGGGCAGCAACTGACGCTAATCGCGTTAACCAGTACACGCCTTACGGCTCGTTAACCTACCAACGAACAAATAACTTTAACTCCACTCAATACAATAGCGACGTAACAGCGTATCAGAATCAAGTTAAAGGTATTCAAGACGGAACAGACAACTCAGCCGCCGCACAGTACTACCGTGCAAGTGGCACCTTACCAGTTGATGCCCATTTAAACTCAAATGATCCGAGATACAACCAAACAGTTTGGAACTCAACAACTACGTTAACACCTGCAGCACAAGCAGCCTTAACAAGTCAGCAAAACGTTGACTTAGGTAGATCGCAAGCAGCGGAGGCTGAAATTGCGAAGATGAAAGCCTTTTATGGCACTGACTTCGTAGCACCTAACGCAACTGACTACTCAAACAAAGCCGGTGCAGTAAACCAATCCAATGTTGGCACACTAGGTGACTATCAGTCAAATGCAGCAATCAACACAAATGCTGCTGGTGCAGTAGCTGGTGTTAACCCAGTTAATCAAAACGTTGGTGCTTACGATCCGTCTCAAGCAAATGTCTATGCCCAAAAGGCTTATGACTCGCAGATGGCACTGATGCAGCCCGGTATGGACTTAGCAACACAGAAGCAGAACAACAGTTTAGCTCTACAAGGCTTGAATCCTGGCACACAAGCAAGCAACAACGCACAGAGTCAATTGCAGCTTTCACAAGCAGCACAAAGGAATTCACTTGCAGCTAGCTCTTACCAGTCAGGCAATGACAGTGCGAGAAGCGACTATGCAACAAGATTGGCCGGTATTGCAGCAGGCAATGCAGCACAAGGACAAGCTTACGGACAAGCGGCAAACACGTTTGCAATGGGCAATACAGCACAAGGTCAGCAAAGTGCATTGGACTTGGCGAACTATGGTGCAAACATCGACAAGCTCAAGACAAACAGTGCCTTACAAGCAGCGCAAAACGCCGCACAAGCACAAAGCTACCAGCAGCAAATGAACAACTACTCAGCAGCGACACAGGCAGCTTATGCGCAGCGCGATCAGCCAGTAAACGAAATGAATGCTTTGTTGAATCAGCAGCAAATTGGTATGCCTACTTTTGGCAACTATGCGACACAGCAAACAACAGGTGGCGCAGATGCAACCAGTGCATACAACAGTTGGTTAACAGGTACGAATGCAAGCAACAACGCAAGGCAAGCAGCAAGCAGTTCAAACACTGGCGCAGCGGCTGGATTAGTTGGTGCTGGACTGGGTGCATGGGGAGCTTATGCAGGTTCGGCAGCAGGTATCGCAGCAGGCGCAATGTTCTAAATATATGAAAGACTTCGCAGCGTACTTAAAGAGTGAGATAGAGGCGATACGCGCTCTAACTGCACCAGTGCGCTTGCAAGAAAAGCCAACATTCATTAACAACCTTGTTTTCATGTACCACACCATTAGAGCAAGCGAAGACTTGCTTAAATGTGCGATAGAGAAAGCAATACCGGGTACTGAATTACACGCTTACTTAGAAGAGCATTTGGAAGAAGAAAGACAGCACGAAAAGTGGCTTGCAGAAGACTTACTTAGTGTTGGCTTTGATGTACATCTCACTTCTATTCCGCGTGAAGCAGTGCAGATGGCAGGTTCTATGTTCTACCTTGTTAGGTTAGTTCATCCCCGTGCATTGCTTGGATATATGGCTGTACTTGAGTTCTTTCCAATGCCACTAGAAGCAGTAGAGATTCTCGAAGAGATACATGGAAAGAGTTTGCTGCGTTGCTTACGCTATCACGCAGAACATGACATTGACCACGCACACGACTTAGCAGGAATGTTAGATCGTTTGTTAGAAGAAGAACAAGAACTGGTGTTTTCAAGCGCCATCGAAACTGCTCTGTATCAGCAAGCCGCAGTAGCAGGATTCAACACAAGTAATTAAGGGAATATATGGACCAATTCGACGCACAAAGTCAACAACAAGACCAAGCTTATCAACAGATGATGAATCGTCAGCGTTTGGGTAACACCATGGCTGGTATGCAACAACCTGGCCCACCGGCTGCAACGGCTATGCAAGGTGTTTCAGGAGGACTTAACCAGTTTACAGCCGCAATGAATGCACAAGCAAAGTTAAACAACCAAGGTCCGGACCCATTGGGCTCATTGATAAGCCGGAATAACAACTGGAATCCGCAGTCACCGCCGATACAAGCGCCGCCAGCTATGCCTACAGCAATGCCTAGCTACGGACCACAAGGCAACTTCAACGCTGCTTAAGGAGCAACATGGCAGACAATTACGACTATCTATCACAACAGCAAGCGTTAGCTTATCGTCTTGCACAAGCTAAACAGCTTCAATCAGCACCTATCGCTCAAGAAGGGCAAATGGTGTCTGGTCGTTATGTTTCAGCAAGTCCACTAGGACAATGGGGCGGCGCACTACAGCAAGCATTGGGTGGTTACTTAGCAGGTAAGGCACAAGGCGATCAAATTGCACTAGATAAGCAAGATGCACAGCAATACAACGAAGGCTTTGCCAAGCTGCTAAAGGCTCATGATCCATCTAACTACACAGATGCAGCAACGGCAGCAGTACCAGATGCACCAAACCGTTACCTATATCAAAACCCTAATGATGTTGGCCCTCCGATGTCTGCTAGCGGTCTTGATCCTGCAGCAACATCTACACCTGTGCCACAAGCGCAAGTAACACCTACAGCACCAACACAAGCAACACCTACGCCACTAGCTCCAGTAGCTCCAGTAGCTCCACAAGCACCGATGCTGCCTCGTGCAATGGCACAGAACCAGCCACCAGTGCAGCCAACGCCACAGCAGATCGAGGCACAAGTTACTCCAGCAGGCAATCCGCAAGATGGCGGTGCCGTGTTCGGCATGTATCCGCGTGCCGGTAGCGCACTTGGGTCATATGCAAATGACGCAAAGATTCGTACAGGCTACCAAATGACTGGTCCGAACACTGCGCAGCAAGTACAACCGTTAACACCTAGTGTGTTGACTGGTGAGCGCATGGATGCAACTACAGACCCACGCAGCCTGACGTTTGGCGGTAGCAACACTGCACCGCCTATTGACCCAAGTGCAACACCTGTTCCGCCATCCGCCCTTCCGCAAGCTCTAGCAGCAGCGCAACCACCAGTTGCACCCGCTACTCCCGCCGCACAGCCTGCAAACGCTGTAACCCCGCCTACAGCCCCCGCAGTAGCTGGTACGCCAAGTGCCAACTATGCAGGCTTCAACGAGGTTCCACCCACCACTGCTGACGCAGCTACAGCATCTGCAGGACAGGCTTTATTCTTAAAGAATGCTATGTCTGCAGATCAACTTGCTGGCATGGCACAGTTAAACGGCACAAAGAATGGTCAACTGCTAGTTCGTGCAGTTCAAGCTAAACAACTTGAAGATCAGTTGGTCGGCAATAACGGACGCTATAAGACAACAACCATTGCAGACCCGATTAATGGTGGCTTTATGCAAAGCACAGAAGACTCAAGAACAGGTCGTGTTTCAAACACACCTTTGAATGTCAGTGGGGCAAGCAAAGTGTTAGAGACAAAGGATACTCCAACCGGTGTCTTCGAACGCACAGCACAAGGCTGGAGACCAGCAGTTGATACTTCGACTGGCAAGCCTGTTATTTCTACTGCTACAGCAACAGACCAACGTGCAACAACAGAAGCAGGTACAAAGCTAGATACAGCAGTCGCATCAAATACAACTGCACTAGCAAGCATGTCTGCAGCGCAAGCCAGATTGGATCGTATTGACCAACTCTTCAAGACAACATGGACTGGACCAATTGTAGGTCACCTATTTAACTGGACGAAAGATCGTCAAGAGCTTCAAGCACTACTTGCACAAGACATTTTCGGTGAAACACGTTCAGCCGTACAAAGTGCCGGTGATGCTGGTGCTGCTCCTAAGTTCACTGGTCGTGAATTCCAATACATGGAGAAAAACGGTGGTTTGAACTTGAACACAGGCGCACCTGCCGCAGCAAACATCATTGCACAGCAACGTATCGCACTAAACGGTATGCAGACCGCGACACAGCAGTTTGGAAGAAGCTTGGCACAACGTGCACAGACTAACACTCCATCTGGCAATAACGCTGCACCTGGAATGCCTATAGCTGCACCACCAAGAGGTCAGACATTCCACGGACCTAACGCAAATGCAGCAAGTGCACTAGGACTGAACTAATGTCTATCGTTAACGATCCAAACTTCGACTCTACTGCTCACGCTTTAGAAGTTGACCGAGGCATTCCGCTAGGTTCACTAAAGGCGTTAGTTGGTGCTGAAAGTGGTGGGAATGCTAATGCCGTCTCACCAGTTGGCGCACGTGGCTTGACTCAGTTCATGCCTGCTACTGCAAAGCAATACAACGTAGATGTCACGAATCCGTGGGATAGCCTACGTGGTACAGCAGATATGCTTGGTGACTTGAATGCGAAGTACAACGGCAACTTTAATGCTGCTTTGTCTTCCTATAACGGTGGTGCACATAACGCTCAATACTTTGTAGATGGCACTGTACCAAGCACTTCGCAAGTCAGTCCAACCAACCACGCCGTAAACAAGAACTATGTGGCAGGCATTACAGCCAATATTGCAAAGAACGGACCTGACGACAACACAGCATTCGGTGCAGTACAAAATCAAGTTGCATCTATGCGTCAACAAGGCGCATCGGATACAACGATTTATAACTTCCTTGGTAAGTCACCAGTGGCAGACGCAGTGTCTGCAGCTTCATCAAATGGCATGGGTGTCTCGGACATTATCAGCAAGATTGGCGGACAGCCACTTGCCATAGTTACTGATGCTCAAAACAAGGTCAACAGTCAAGGTGCCTTAACAACCGCAGCACAAGGTGCTAAGTACGGTATTCAAGACATGTCACAAGGTGCGCAGCAGATAGGTGCACGATTGGGTGGTAATGATTCAAGACTCTCTGACTTACAAGCACAGCAAGCAGCAGCGGAACAAGACCCAACAAGACAAGCTGTAATGACCAGCACAGCAGGAACAGTGGGTAGCGTTGGTGTCAAGGCTATCCCAAGTATTGCTGCCGCTGTGATTGCCCCTGAAAGCATTCCTTTCCAACTTGCTGCAGGTGGTGCAGCTGGTGCCGCAGAAGGTGCACTAACCCCGACAACAGGAGATGGACAAATCCTCTCCAATATAGGTTATGGGGCTGCTGGTGGTGCCGTTGGTGGCGCTGGTGGTACAGCAATCGCCAGTGCGCCCCGTTTTTTGGTTAAGTCAGGACAGGCCGCTATGCGTGGCGGTGAAGACGTTGCCACAGTAGCTGGAAGACAAGCAACTCTTGCATCACAGGGCATCGATGCCAGTGCAGCACAGCTTGGCAAAGGCGCTGCAGGACTAAGCAACACGATTGAACGTAACGTGCCATTTAGTGGCGCATTGGGTGCTGATATGCGTGGTGCAGCAGATACGCAAGTAGCTCGCGCTATCACGAAGCAAATCGGCAATGAAAGTGATGTCATTAACAGTACCACTATCAAAGGCGCACAGGACAACATTAGCAAGCTATACAGCGATGCACTAGACGGTGTGCACTTGCCACTAACTCAAGGTTTTACAAACGATCTTGACGCTGTAGTGAACAAGTACACACAGGGCACATTACCGTCACTCCGCAGCAACTTACCAAGTGGTGTAGTGGATGACTTAAAGGCTCTTGCACAACAAGGGTCAGCGCCAGCAAAGCAACTGCAAGATGTACGAAGCAGCATTGGTAAAACAATGTCGAGCACTGCCACATCACCAGTAGATAAGCAGGCACTAGGCGGCATTTACGATGCAATCAACAATGTAATCGAGAAGCAGTTACCTCCAGATAACTTAGCAAAGTTCCAAATGGCAAACACTCAATATCGTGCTTTACAGCCGGTAGAGAAGATGGTTGTCTCAAGTGGAGATTCAGGTTCGGTATCAGCTCGTCAGATGCTCAACGCAATCAAGTCAGGCAAGTACGCTGATTCGTTCCAAACGGGTAACGCACCTTTCCAAGACTTAGTTACTGCATTGCAAGCTGGCGATACGAAGGGATTCAGTAATCCAATTAGTGGCGAAGTGTTACCGTTAAGTGTTGCAACAGGGCATTTAGCTGGCTTGGCAGCGATACCGGCAGGAAACATTGCACAAAGACTGCTTACCAATCCGAAGTACGCAAACATGCTGCTAGGTTTGAATCCAGTTCAACGTAACGCCTTAATCGAGTCCGCAAAGAACGTTGGCACTGGTGTTGGCGCAGCGGCAGGACAACAGATTACAGCCCCAAGCTTTAACGACATCCGCAACACACCTAGCCCACAAGACTACGCGAAGGCGATACAAGCCAAGTACAGAGCTTAAACAATAAATACAGAAGCCATTAAACAGGCTCAGGGAGACAGAACATATGGCTTTTAATGGAACAGGTGGCTTCACACTAACACTACCGCCCGCAGTTGATGGCACGCTGATTACGGCGTTGAACTACAACAGCAACAACAACGAACTGGCAGCAGGCTTAGGCAATGTCTTAGTCGCAGACGGTCAACGTCCAATGACAGGCAATTTGAAGCTTACTGATGGTACATCGACCAATCCGGGTATCAGCTTTAACAGTGAAGCATCAACTGGCGTGTTTCGTCCATCCGCAGCATCACTAGGTATCACTATTGGTGCAGTAGAAGCACTACGTATTTCACCTAACCGCAACTTGCTACTTGGTACAGTGGGCGATACAGGTGAACGTCTTATCGTTGTCGGTCCATCGAGATTAACTGGTGATACAGCAATCACAGGCGTATTGGGCGTATCTGGCGTAACCACACTAGCAAGCTCATTGGGCGTTACTGGTGCCACAACATTGAACAGTACATTAGGTGTTGTTGGCAACACAACAATGACAGGCGCATTAGGTGTTACTGCTGGTGTTGCGTTCGCAAGCACATTGACTGTGGCTGGTGCGTTAGGCGTATCAGGTGCTACTTCACTTGCAGGCTTTGGTGCATCAGGTAACGGCACAGTAGGAGGCACATTTGGTGCACTTGGTGCAGCCACATTCGGCAGCACGTTGTCATCTGGTAGCCAGTCGATTGTCGGCAACATCAGTGCAACAGGCACCATCACTGCTCCAAACTATACCGGCACAGCTTCTGCAGCTACGTTAGCAGCAAAGGCTTCAACGTTAGCAAGTGGTGGCGGTAACGGCACTGCAATGACTTTCAGTTGGTCAGGACAAAGTGGAACACCAGCATATGCATGGGGTTCAAACGATGGTGTTAATCACTATCCTTGGCAACCCGGTAATTGGTCTGTCAACTATGCTAACGGATCCGGGTATGCATCCAATGCGGGCACAGTGGGCGGACAGTCATTCCCTTATACCAATCCAACAAATCAGCCTACATACCTTTGGGCTTCAAACGGAAGTAACAACAACTTCCTAGTTCAACCAACGGCCATGGCTGTCAATTTTGCTAACTCGTGCAGTTTGTCTAACAACACTAATTCATTCCAAGGTGCCGCACCGGGATATTTTGTTAACAACGGCAACTCAGCAGTAGTGAACATGCGCAATGACGGTTCAACAGGCTTGCGTGTTGGCATTGGTGGTTACGGAGACGTAGTGTGGAACGTATACGGCTCAGACGAACGCTTAAAAGAAAACATTGTACCGTCAGCACAAGACTCTCTGGCGCTTATCAAAGCAATCGACTTCAAGAGCTTCCAATACAAGGTACTGAATCCTGGTACTTCTGAAGAGTGGCACATTGATGATGGACATGTACATGAACACGGTGTTATTGCGCAGCAGATTCAAGGACTGAATGCTGAGTGGGTAAACACAGAAGGTACATACCTACAACCAAACGTTGACACGTTGTTGTTCAGCGCACTTAAGGCAATCAAGCAACTAGAAGCTCGCTTAGCGGCTGCAGGCTTGTAATCAACATATGCAAGCTTTCTTTAAGACACTTTTCAGCGATGGCTCAAACACAGACTGCGACTTCAGTAAGGTGTTTGGTGCTATCGGTATTGCTATGTTCTTTGCTGTCAGCATCTATGCATATGGATACAAGGGCACAGCCTTCAGTCCCATTGAGTGGGCAACAGGCTTCACTGCAATACTGGCTGGTGCTGCTGGTGTGTCAAAACTGCGTGATCGTACAGCGCCACCTCCAGAAGTTAAATAAACAAACCAATAACAATATCCATTAAGGGACAACATCAAATGCCATACAACATCAATTCAGACCCATATACCCGTGTTTCAACAGACACAGCCATCTTGCACCCTAGCCGTGCTGCCGTAGTCGTACCTAGTGACACAGTGGACTTAGCAGCATACGGACGCGTATTCGTAGGCGGAGCAGGAAACGTGGTTTGCGTTCCAGTAGGACAACTAGACGAAAGCACAGTGACCTTCACAGGCGTTGTAGCTGGCACTACCCTTCCTGTGCGCGTCAGACGCGTGTGGGCTACGGGTACGACAGCGACAGCGTTAGTTCTGAACTGGTAAGCACAGCCGTAAAAAAAGCTGCCTAAGCAGCTTGTAGGGGGCCTTAGCGCCGTTATTTTTTGATCTTGGTGCTAGCGGGTGCAATCGGCGCTGCAAGCACTGCAGCAATGGTGGCGTTGGCTGCGCTGTGATCCACAACAACCTCCGTGGACTTGCGTGCACGCAGCGTGGCAGTGAGCAGCGGATCGAACTCCCCTTTCTTGCAGGCCTCCACAGCCATTTCCAGAAACTTGATTGCTTGCGCAGCATTGGCGAGCTTGTAGGAGCCGTTTTCCTTTTGGATAGCAGCAACGCCATTTTTCAAGGTCACTGCGTAGCTCCCATCCGCAAGCTTCACAAACCACAAGCCCTTGTCGGCTGCGGATTTCACAAGCTCGATCTGCTTCGTTGCACTTGCAACAAACTTGGCCTTCGCTTGTGCAAGTGGGTCCGCAAGCTTCGCAGCTTTGGGTTTGGCGTAGGCGACGGCGCCCAGTTGTTGAACGGCAGCGAAAAAAGACATTTGAGCGGGCGACATTTGGATTCCTTAGCGGTACTGGAACATCCCAGTATGTGAACTTTAGTTTCACATAGCGGTACAGGACAACCGTTTCCTGTCACCCCTTTCCGCTCATGCCTTCCCGCTTAATCACCTCTGCTCTCGTGCATACGTGCGCAGCAAGCTCCGTTTTCCACTTGTTTTTGCACGTCAACAACAAAAGGGCATACAGGGCGGCACACATTGCACAAACAAGGGGCGCAGCAAGGGGCGCAGCAAGGGCTAGGACTTGACGTTTTTTGATGGAGAACGAGACACTGCGCGACGTGCCGCTACCCTGCCCTCAAATTTTGCGTATACACCCGTTGTGCAAAAAGTGCTACACCTTTATTTTTGTGCTGTAAGTTGTTGTTTTTATTGAGCTTTTTAGGGCACTACAGTTATGTCTTATATAAGATTGAGGGCCAGCACCGCCGCGGTGCATCGTCTCATTGAATGAACAACCGCACTGTCCTCGAAGCCGTGACGCCCTCTTTTAGCCCGTTGTACCAGCAGATCAAGGCGCTGATATTGCAGAGCTTGCAAGCCGGCGAATGGAAGCCGGGCGAGCCGATTCCGAGCGAGATGGACTTGGCAGCGCGTTTCAGGGTCAGCCAGGGAACTGTGCGCAAAGCGATCGACGAACTCGCGTCAGAGAACCTCGTCGTGCGGCGCCAAGGCAAGGGCACTTTCGTCGCGACGCATGCCGAGCACCAGGTGCAGTACCGCTTCTTAAGGCTCGTGCCGGATTCTGGTGACACCGATGCAGAAGGGCCTGCCCAGCGCACCATCGTCGACTGCAAGCGGCAGCGCGCTTCGGCGGACGTGGCGCGAGCGCTGGCCTTGCGCACAGGCGACGGCGTGTTGCAGGTGCGGCGCGTGCTGGCCTATGCGGGCGTACCCACCATTCTCGAAGACCTGTGGTTGCCCGGCGCGCCCTTCAAGGGACTGACGACAGAACGCCTGAGAGCTTCCCGTGGGCCGATGTATGCGCTCTTCGAAGCCGAATTCGGCGTACGGATGGTGCGGGCCGAAGAAAAAATCCGAGCCGTGCTGCCCGACGCGCAGCAGTCGAAATTGCTCGACGTAGCACCGGGCACGCCATTGCTCAGCGTGGAGCGAGTGGCCCACACCTACCACGATGCACCCATGGAACTGCGACGTGGGCTCTACCGCACCGACACGCACCATTACCGCAATCAACTCGGATGAGATTGCCCACGCGTGCACTGTGTTGACTCCGGGGTGCCCGCTGACAGATGGTGCATTGCAATAGAATTTTGTGTGCTTTGCACTTATGCCGAATAACAAGCCGACAAGCCATCCCGCTCGAAAAGCCACGAAAGCCATCTCCCCATGACAGAGCTTGCCTCCTCCCCCCGGCCGCGGCGCCGCGAGTTTCGCAACATCAATGCGTTCACCGACCTGACCACCTACCGGCTCCCGCCGGCCGGAATCGTCTCCATCTTGCACCGCGTCAGCGGCGCCCTGATGTTCCTGCTGATGCCGTTCATCATCTGGATGTTCGATACGTCGATCTCTTCCGACATTTCATTCGCACGATTCAAGGCCGCCTTCAATAGCGGCCTTGGCTTCGTTCCGGGATGGTTCATCAAACTGGTCGCATTGGCGCTCATCTGGGCGTTTTTGCACCACTTCATCTCCGGACTGCGCCATCTCTGGATGGACACCCACCATGCGGCTGTTACCAAGGAATTCGGAAAAACCTCGGCAATCGTCACGCTGGCGCTCAGCATCAGCGTCGCGATCGTTCTCGGCCTGAAGCTCTTCGGCGCTTATTAAGGAGCACACCATGGCAGTGAACTACGGCACCAAGCGCATCGTTGTCGGCGCGCATTACGGACTTCGCGACTGGCTGAGCCAGCGCATCACGGCGAGCCTGATGGCGCTCTTCACGATCATCGTGGTGGCACAGGTAATTTTCTCGCATGGCCCGATCGGCTATGACAGCTGGGCCGGAATCTTCGCGACCCAATGGATGAAAGTTCTGACTTTCGTCGCCATCGTTTCCATGCTTTATCACGTCTGGGTCGGCATGCGCGACATCTGGATGGACTACGTGCAGCCAGTCGGCATCCGACTGACTGCCCAAATTTTCACGATCGTCTGGCTCGTAGCGTGCGCGGCCTGGGCCATCCAAGTGCTCTGGAGACTCTGATCCCATGTCGTATACCAAAGAACAAATCACCAAGCGCAAATTCGACGTCGTCATCGTCGGTGCGGGTGGCTCCGGCATGCGTGCCTCGCTGCAACTGGCGCGGGCCGGCCTCAACGTGGCGGTGCTCTCCAAAGTGTTTCCGACGCGCTCACACACGGTGGCTGCGCAAGGCGGCATCGGCGCCTCGCTCGGCAACATGAGCGAGGACAACTGGCACTACCACTTCTACGACACCATCAAGGGCTCCGACTGGCTCGGCGACCAGGACGCGATCGAATACATGTGCCGCGAAGCACCCAAGGTGGTGTACGAGCTAGAACACTTCGGCATGCCGTTCGACCGCAACCCGGACGGAACGATCTATCAGCGTCCGTTCGGCGGTCACACCGCCAACTACGGCGAAAAGCCGGTGCAGCGCGCCTGCGCCGCGGCCGACCGTACAGGCCACGCGATGCTGCACACGCTCTACCAAAAGAACGTCGAAGCACGGACCCAGTTCTTCGTCGAATGGATGGCGCTCGATCTAATCCGCGATGACGACGGCGACGTCGTCGGCGTCACCGCGCTGGAGATGGAAACCGGCGACCTGCACATCCTGCAGGCCAAGACCGTGCTGCTGGCCACCGGAGGTGCCGGCCGTATTTTCGCGGCCTCGACCAACGCCTTCATCAACACCGGCGACGGGCTGGGCATGGCGGCTCGCGCAGGCATCCCCTTGCAGGACATGGAGTTCTGGCAGTTCCACCCTACCGGCGTGGCCGGTGCCGGCGTGTTGCTGACCGAAGGTTGCCGTGGCGAAGGCGCGATTCTGCTCAACAGCAACGGCGAGCGCTTCATGGAACGCTACGCGCCGACCATGAAAGACCTGGCACCGCGCGACTTCGTCTCGCGCTCGATGGACCAGGAAATCAAGGAAGGTCGTGGCTGCGGTCCCAACAAGGACTACATCCACATGAAGCTGGACCACCTTGGGGCAGACACCATCCACAAGCGCCTGCCGTCGGTGTACGAGATCGGCATCAACTTTGCCAATGTCGACGTGACCAAGGAGCCGATCCCCGTGGTGCCGACCATCCACTATCAGATGGGCGGAATCCCGACAAACATCAAGGGCCAGGTCGTGATCCAGAAGGACGGCGACAACAGCGCGGTGGTCAATGGCCTCTACGCCGTGGGCGAATGCTCCTGCGTCAGCGTGCACGGCGCCAATCGCCTGGGCACCAATTCGTTGCTCGACCTGTTGGTGTTCGGCAAGGCTGCCGGCAACCATATCGTCGAGTTCAACGACAAGCTGAAGGAGCACAAGTCGCTGCCAGCCGATGCGGCCGACCGTTCGCTCGAACGCCTGAACCAGCTCGAAAGCTCGAGCGAAGGCGAGTACGCCCAAGACGTGGCCAACGACATTCGCGCTGTGATGCAGCAGCATGCAGCGGTCTTCCGCAAGCAAGTCACGCTGGATGAAGGTGTCGTCAAGATCGCCGACATGCGAAGGCGCGTCTCGGGCATCACGCTGAAAGACAAGTCGCGCGTGTTCAACACGGCACGCATCGAGGCGCTCGAAGTCGACAACCTGATCGAAGCGGCGCAAGCCACGCTGATTTCGGCCGCCGCCCGCACCGAATGCCGCGGCGCGCATACGGTCGAAGACTACGAACGTCCGGCCGACGACGCAGCGGCACCGCTCGGCCGCGACGATACCAATTGGATGAAGCACACCCTTTGGTACAAGCAGGACAACCGACTGTCATACAAGCCGGTCAAGCTGAAACCGCTGACCGTGGCATCGGTTCCGCCCAAAGTGCGAACGTTCTAACGCCCACGCAATACCAGGCCAATACAAGGTTCAAAAAAGGTCACCACGATGAAGCGCACATTTCAAATCTACCGCTACGACCCAGACCGCGACGCCAAGCCCTATATGCAGACCATCGAGGTCGAACTCGAAGGCAACGAGCGCATGCTGCTGGACGCACTGATGAAGCTCAAGGCACAAGACCCGACGCTGTCGTTCCGGCGCTCATGCCGCGAAGGCGTTTGCGGCTCCGACGCAATGAACATCAACGGCAAGAACGGCCTGGCCTGCCTGACCAACATGCTCACGCTCAAGGGCAATATCGTGCTCAAGCCGCTGCCCGGCCTGCCGGTGATCCGCGACCTGATCGTCGACATGACGCAGTTCTTCAAGCAGTACAACTCGATCAAGCCGTACCTCCAAAACGATTCGGTTCCGCCTGAAAAAGAACGCCTGCAATCGCCCGAAGAGCGCGAGGAGCTCGACGGCCTGTACGAGTGCATCCTGTGCGCGAGCTGCTCGACGAGTTGCCCCAGCTTTTGGTGGAACCCTGACAAGTTCGTCGGCCCCGCCGGCCTGCTGCAGGCCTACCGCTTCATCGCCGACAGCCGCGATGAAGCAACCGCCGAGCGCCTCGACAACCTCGAAGACCCGTACCGCCTGTTCCGCTGCCACACCATCATGAATTGCGTCGATGTGTGCCCGAAGAACTTGAACCCGACCAAGGCGATCGGCAAGATCAAAGAACTGATGGTTCGTCGCGCTGTCTGAGGCTTTTGCCATGCAAGTCGTTGAAAATCCGGACGTTTCGATCAGCGTGCGCGCGCTCAGCAAGCTCCGGTGGCGCTGCCGCCGCGGCCTGCTCGAGAACGACCTGTTCATCGCCCGGTTTTTCGATCGGCATGAATCTCGCTTGACCTTCGGGCAGGCACACGCGCTTGAAAGACTGATGGATCTGGCGGACAACGACTTGCTCGACCTGCTGATGCGCCGCAAAGAACCCGAAGCGGAACTGGCAACGCCGCCGGTGATGGCGCTCCTGGCTCTCATGCGGGTATCGCAGACACCCGATCCCTTATCTTCATCCCGAACTTAAATCCGAAAGAAAGTTGCAATGAAAGCTTCCGACACCAAGGCCACCTTGTCGTTCAGCAATGGCGGCGACAACGTCGAGCTGCCGATCTACAAGGGTACGCTCGGCCCCGATGTGATCGACATCCGCAAGCTGTACGCCCAGACCGGGATGTTCACGTACGACCCCGGATTCATGTCGACAGCATCGTGCCAGTCGGCGATCACGTACATCGATGGTGACAAGGGCGAGTTGCTGTACCGCGGCTACCCGATTGAGCAGCTCGCCACCAACTGCGACTTCCTCGAAACCTGCCATTTGCTGCTGTACGGAGAACTGCCCGACGCGCCGAAAAAAGAAGAGTTCACCAAGCTCGTGACCAACCACACGATGGTCAACGAGCAGATGCAATTCTTCTTGCGCGGATTTCGTCGTGATGCGCATCCGATGGCGATCATGACCGGTCTGGTCGGTGCACTGTCGGCCTTCTATCACGACAGCACGGACATCAACAATCCGAAGCATCGCGAGATCGCGGCCATCCGCTTGATCGCGAAGATGCCGACGCTGGTGGCCATGACGTACAAGTACACCGTCGGCCAGCCCTACATGTATCCGAAGAACGACCTCAGCTACGCAGGCAACTTCCTGCACATGATGTTCGCGACACCGTGTGAAGAATACAAAGTGAGCCCGGTGCTCGAGCGCGCACTCGACCGCATCTTCATCCTGCACGCAGACCACGAGCAAAACGCCTCGACCTCGACCGTGCGCCTGTGCGGCTCGTCGGGCACCAACCCGTTTGCAGCCATCGCAGCCGGCGTGGCGTGTCTCTGGGGCCCGGCCCACGGCGGCGCCAACGAAGCAGCGCTCAACATGCTGGGCGACATCCAGAAGGCGGGTGGCGTTGAAAAAATCGGTGAGTTCATTAAGCAGGTCAAGGACAAGAACTCGACGGTCAAGCTGATGGGGTTCGGGCACCGCGTGTACAAGAACTACGACCCGCGCGCCAAGCTGATGCAGGAAACCTGCAAGGAAGTGCTGCTGGAGCTGGGTCTTCAAAACGACCCGTTGTTCAAATTGGCCATGGCGCTCGAGAAGATCGCCCTGGAAGACGAATACTTCGTGTCGCGCAAGCTCTACCCAAACGTCGATTTCTATTCGGGCATCGTTCAGCGCGCCATCGGCATTCCGGTGCCGCTGTTCACCGCTGTGTTCGCGTTGGCGCGCACGGTCGGCTGGATCGCCCAATTGAACGAAATGATCGGCGACCCGGAATACAAGATCGGCCGCCCGCGTCAGCTGTTCGAAGGCTCGGTCCAACGCAACGTCAAGCCGATCGCATCGCGCTGAAGATCTTCCGGTGTGGTGATCGGTCCGGCGACGGCCTAATCAATCGCCCTTAAAAGCTGCCTGCGGGCAGCTTTTTTGCGTCTTGGCTTACAGGATCACTCAGGTCGACGACGTACTTTGTGAGATGGAGCGCAACTCCAACCGTTCGATCCACCCCCCGCTCCAAGGAGTTTGAAATGAAGAAAATTGCTGCACTGATGGCTGTCACTTTCGCTTTCGGCGTCTCGCTCGCTGGCTGCAACACTATGGCCGGCGCGGGCCAGGACATGCAGCGAGCCGGTCAGAAGATGGAGAACGCAGCCGAAAAGAAGAACTGACAGCACAGCCAGCACCGCGCGTCGGGCAAACCAGCGGGCTTCGGCCCGCTTTTTTTCATCTCGCTGCGGCATCGCCGTCATATTGGATTGCGATGGCTCGATAGTCGAAAGAGTAGCAAAATCTTCTTTTCGTCATCTCGAATCGCGATGACTGATCCGAAATGACGCTCTTGCCCCCCGCCCCTCCTTCCCCGTCTTCCGAACGCAACTTTGCCCGCCGCATCGACTTGACGTCGTTGCAGCTGTTCGTTGCGGTGTGCGAGCTGGGCAGCATCGGCCGTGCCGCAGAGCGCGAGTTCATTGCCGCGTCAGCGATCAGCAAGCGGTTGGCCGACCTCGAGGCGACACTCAACACCACTCTGCTCTATCGCCACGCCCGCGGCGTCGACCTCACGCCCGCGGGCGAGAGCCTGCTGCATCACGCACGGTCGGTGCTCTACAGCCTTGAAAAAATGCAAGGCGAGTTGAGCGAGTACGCAGACGGCGTGCGCGGCCACGTGCGCGTGCACGCCAACATTTCGGCCATCGTGCAGTTTTTGCCTGAAGACCTGGGCAGTTTCAGCCGAGCGCACGAGGCCATCAAGATCGACCTCGAAGAGCATCTGAGCAGCGAGGTGATGCGCGCGGTGCAGGAAGGTGCCGCCGACCTCGGCGTGTGTCACGTGGCGCCCGGCAACAGCGACTTGCAGAGCCTGCCGTACCGGCGCGATCGCCTTGTGCTGGTCGTTCCAGCCCATCACGCGCTGACGGTGCATGACACCATCGATTTCGTCGACTCGCTGGAGTTCGACCACGTCGGCTTGCATGCCAACAGCTCGATCTACGTCGCGATGCATCAGGCCGCCCTCGACGCGAGCCGGCCCATCAAGCTGCGCATCCACGTCACCGGGCTCGACGCCATGTGCCGCATGATCGAAAACGGCCTCGGCATCGGGGTGATGCCCGCGCGCGCCTTCGAACTCATGCAGAACGGCATCGGCCGCGGCCTCGTCGCCCTTGCTTTGAACGATGCCTGGGCAGCACGCGAAATCCGGTTGGTGGCACGCGACTTTTCGAGCTTGCCAGTGGCCGCACGCTCCCTTGTGAATCACCTGCAGGCGCCGGCTGAAACGATGCCTTTGGCGGCCTGACGGACGACATCAGAATAATTATCCCCACGAAAGAAGAGACCTATGACACGCACGCTCTACGACAAGCTCTGGGACGAACACGTTGTCCACACCGAAGAAGACGGTACGTCGATTCTCTACATCGACCGCCACCTGGTCCATGAAGTCACCAGCCCGCAGGCCTTCGAAGGCCTGCGCGTGGCGGGCCGCAAGCTCTGGCGCATCAGCTCGGTCGTAGCCACTGCCGACCACAACACACCTACGACGCATTGGGAGCGCGGCTACGACGGCATCAGCGACCCGATCAGCAAGGAGCAGATCACCACGCTGGACAGCAACATCGCCGAGTTCGGCGCAGCGGCGTTCTTTCCGTTCCTGAGCAAGCGCCAGGGCATCGTGCACGTGATCGGCCCCGAGTCGGGCGCGACGCTGCCGGGCATGACCGTGGTCTGCGGCGACTCGCACACATCGACGCACGGCGCGTTCGGCGCACTCGCACACGGCATCGGTACCAGCGAGGTGGAGCATGTAATGGCGACGCAAACGCTGCTTGCCAGGAAGGCAAAGAACCTGCTCGTGAAGGTCGATGGCAAGCTGCCGCTCGGCTGCCAGGCCAAGGACATCGTGTTGGCGATCATCGGCAAGATCGGCACGGCCGGCGGCACCGGCTACACCATCGAATTCGCCGGCTCTGCCATCCGCGACCTGAGCATGGAAGGCCGCATGACGGTCTGCAACATGGCGATCGAGGCCGGCGCGCGAGCGGGCCTCGTGGCGGTGGACGACAAGACCATCGCGTACGTCAAGGGGCGCTCCTTTTCACCCGGCACCGATCCGAAGACCGGACTCTTCATCGGTGGCCCGGAATGGGATCAGGCGGTGGCTTACTGGAAGACCTTGCAGTCCGACCCCGATGCCAAATTCGACGCCGTGGTCGAGCTCGATGCATTTCAGATCCAGCCGCAAGTCACCTGGGGCACATCGCCTGAAATGGTCGTCGACATCAACGGCCGCGTGCCCGATCCGGACAAGGAAAAAGACGCCAACAAACGCGATGCGATCGAACGCGCACTGGTCTACATGGGCCTGGAGCCCAACAAGCCGATGAACGACATCTTTCTCGACAAGGTGTTCATCGGCTCGTGCACCAACAGCCGCATCGAGGACATGCGCGAAGCCGCCGCCGTGGTGAAGAAGCTTGGCCAGAAGGTGGCTAAGAACGTCAAGCTGGCGATGGTCGTGCCGGGCTCGGGCATGGTGAAGGAACAGGCCGAGCGCGAAGGCCTCGACAAGATCTTCATCGCCGCCGGTTTCGAATGGCGAGAGCCCGGCTGCTCGATGTGTCTGGCGATGAACTCCGACCGGCTCGAACCGGGCGAGCGTTGCGCGTCGACCAGCAACCGCAATTTCGAGGGCCGGCAAGGCGCCGGTGGACGTACGCATCTGGTGAGCCCGGCGATGGCCGCTGCCGCCGCGGTACACGGCCATTTCGTCGACGTTCGGCAGTTTGCTTGAGCCATCGCTATTCAAGGAACACGCAAGGAAAACACCATGCAGAAATTCACCGTACACAAGGGTCTCGTTGCCCCTATGGATCGCGAAAACGTCGACACAGATGCGATCATTCCCAAGCAGTTTTTGAAGTCGATCCGCAAGACGGGCTTCGGCCCGAACCTGTTCGACGCCTGGCGCTATCTGGACCCGGGCGAGCCGGGGCAAGACCCTGCAAGCCGCAAGCCGAACCCTGATTTCGTGCTGAACCAGCCGCGCTACACCGGTGCCTCGGTGCTCATCGCCCGCAAGAACTTCGGCTGTGGTTCGTCGCGCGAGCACGCTCCGTGGGC
Source organism: Variovorax sp. LG9.2 (assembly GCF_035018885.1). Classification (NCBI taxonomy): domain Bacteria; kingdom Pseudomonadati; phylum Pseudomonadota; class Betaproteobacteria; order Burkholderiales; family Comamonadaceae; genus Variovorax; species Variovorax sp. LG9.2. The sequence goes on from NZ_JASJXB010000008.1 coordinate 166,473, forward strand.
GCTCGACCAATACGGCTTTCGCGCCATCATTGCACCGAGCTACGCCGACATCTTTTTCAACAATAGCTTCAAGAACGGTCTGCTGCCGATCGTGTTGCCAGAAGCGCAAGTCGCTCAATTGTTCGACGAGACTTTTGCCTTTCCAGGCTACAGCCTGACGGTCGATCTGGAGCGGCAGGTGGTCGTCAAGCCGGACGGCGGCGAGTTGGCTTTCGAAGTGCAGGCCTTTCGCAAGTTCTGCCTCGTCAACGGGCTCGACGACATCGGCCTGACGCTGCAAAAGCGGGACAAAATCAAGGCCTTCGAAACCGAGCGACTGGCGCAAAAGCCGTGGCTCGCGCACAGCCTCATCGCGTCGCCGATTTCGCATTGACGACCGTCGACCGCATCTCAACCACATAAGAAAATCGAACTCATGAAAATCGCAGTCCTTCCCGGCGATGGCATCGGCACCGAAATCGTGGCGGAAGCCATACGCGTGCTCGACGTGCTCGACCTTCCGTTCGAAATGGAAACGGCGCTGGTCGGCGGCGCGGCCTATGAAGCGCACGGACATCCGCTGCCGGAGGCGACTCTCAAGCTCGCGAAAGAATCCGATGCCGTGCTGTTCGGCGCCGTCGGCGACTGGAAGTACGACAAGCTAGACCGGCCGCTGCGTCCGGAGCAGGCGATCTTGGGTCTGCGTAAAAACCTGGGGCTGTTCGCCAATTTCCGCCCGGCCATCTGTTACGAGGAACTGGTCGGTGCATCGAGCCTCAAGCCGGAACTGATTTCGGGCCTCGACATCCTGATCATTCGCGAGTTGACTGGCGACATCTACTTTGGCGCGCCGCGTGGGCGCCGCACCGCCGTCGACGGCCACTTTCCTGGCGCCGAAGAGGCCTTCGACACGATGCGCTATTCCAGACCTGAAGTCGAACGCATCGCCCACGTCGCCTTTCAGGCAGCGCGCAAACGCAGCAAGCGCGTGACCAGCGTCGACAAGGCCAACGTGCTGGAGACGTTCCAGTTCTGGAAAGACATCGTCACCGAAGTCGGCAAGGAATATCCGGACGTCGAACTCGACCACATGTACGTCGACAACGCAGCCATGCAACTCGTCAAGGCGCCGAAGAAGTTCGACGTGATCGTCACCGGCAACATGTTCGGCGACATCCTGTCGGACGAGGCGGCGATGCTCACAGGCTCGATCGGCATGCTGCCTTCGGCGTCGCTAAATTCGAGCAATCAGGGCTTGTATGAGCCGAGTCACGGCAGTGCGCCCGACATTGCCGGCCAAGGGGTTGCCAATCCGTTGGCTACAATTCTGTCCGCTGCCATGATGCTCCGCTTCTCTCTCAATCAACCCGAAGCTGCCGACCGAATCGAGTCGGCGGTCAAGTCGGTGCTCGCCTCGGGCTTGCGCACTGGCGACATCTGGTCGGAAGGCACGAAGCGCGTCGGCACCCGCGCCATGGGCGACGCAGTGGTGGCAGCGCTTGCTTCTGCGATCACCAAAAAGACGATCACCGGCTAACCGCAGCCCGCTTCGTCACGCCCCCCGGCTCGACGAGCCGGGTGCCAAAGAGAAAACACTTTTTTGACAAGGGCACATTGAAATGACGAACGCATCCTCACAACCTCTGGTCGGCCTCGTCGGCTGGCGCGGCATGGTCGGCTCGGTCTTGATGGACCGCATGCAGACCGAAGGCGACTTCGGTCTCATTGAGCCGATGTTCTTTTCGACTTCCAACGCTGGTGGCAAGGCCCCGGCGATGGCAAAAAACGAAGGCACGTTAAAGGATGCGCACGACATCGACGCGCTGAAGAAGTGCGACATCGTCATCACCGCCCAAGGCGGCGAGTACACCAGCGAGGTCTACCCCAAGCTTCGCGCCGCCGGCTGGACCGGCCACTGGATCGATGCGGCGTCGACACTGCGGATGAACGACGACGCGATCATCGTGCTCGACCCGGTCAACCTGCCAGTAATCCAGACGGCGTTGGCCAAGGGCGGCAAGAACTGGATCGGCGGAAACTGCACCGTCAGCTGCATGCTGATGGGCGTTGGCGCGCTCTACAAGGCCGGCCTGGTCGAGTGGATGACCAGCATGACCTATCAAGCAGCTTCGGGTGGCGGCGCGCAGCACATGCGCGAGTTGCTGACGCAGTTCGGCACGCTGAATGCCGAAGTGCGCTCGCTGCTCGATGACCCGAAGTCGGCCATTCTCGAAATCGATCGCAAGGTTCTGCACAAGCAGCAAAACCTGAGCGCTGCCGAAACCGCGAACTTCGGTGCGCCGCTGGGCGGCTCGCTCATTCCGTGGATCGACAAGGACCTGGGATTGGGCAAGAACCCGGGCGATGTCGATTGGGGCATCTCCAAGGAAGAGTGGAAGGGCGGCGCTGAGACCAACAAGATCCTAGGCCAAGGTCCGGGCTTCGACATTGCACCCACGCCCGTCGACGGTTTCTGCGTGCGAGTCGGCGCCATGCGCTGTCACAGCCAGGCATTGACCTTCAAGCTGAACAAGAACGTCCCAGTCGCAGACATCGAAGCGCTGATCGCTGCTGACAACGCCTGGGCCAAGGTCGTGCCGAACACGCGTGAAGCCGCCGTCGCGCAACTCACACCGGTGGCAGTCACGGGCACGATGGACATCCCGGTCGGCCGTATTCGCAAGCTGGCGATGGGGCCAGAATATGTCGGCGCCTTCACGATCGGCGATCAACTGCTTTGGGGCGCTGCGGAGCCATTGCGTCGCATGCTGCGAATACTGATCGAGGCGTGAGCGCATTTTTGAGCGCCAAAGTAGTAGTGGGCGTTGCCTCGTCGCAACACCCTCGACACGCCGAAGTTGGCGCGCACTGGGTAGAACGGCCGCGCCGGCTTGTCAGTGCCGAATGATGGTGTTAACGTCCTCTTACACTTTTGGGCCGAGCTGCCCCTAACAGCATGACAAGACCTATGTTGCCTGCGGCCAGCGTGCCGGCCATCCGACCGACCAACAAGTTGGCCGGTTGCGGCCAGCTGTCGCTCCTCAGTGTCGCCATCGCGCTCGCACTCGGCACTGTCAGCATCGACGCCAGCGCGCTGGCGCTTGGTCGACTGAACGTGCAGTCCGCTCTGGGCGAACCGCTTCGTGCCGAGATCGATGTCACCGAGATCACTGCTTCTGAAGCCGACGGCATGAAGGTCGCCATCGCCTCGTCGGAAGCGTTTCGCGCCGCCGGTGTGGCCTACAACCCTGCACTTTCGGACGTTCGGGTGAGCCTGCAACGGCGCGCCGATGGCCGCTACGTGGTTCGCCTGACCGGTACCCGTTCGCTCAGCGATCCGTTTGTCGACCTGCTGGTCGAAGCCAACTGGAGTGCCGGGCGCATCGTGCGCGACTACACGGTGCTGCTAGACCCACCTTCCAGCCGTCAGGCCGCCGCGCCCGTGGTGCCGCTGGCGCCGCAAATCAGTGCAGCGCCGCCCGTGCAACGTGCTCCACCCGCGGCTGTACCCGCCGTTGTGCCCCCGGTGCCGCGCCGCGAGCGTCCGGTCGCAGTCGCACCCGCGCCTGCAACGGCGGCCGAAGCGCCACTACGCACCGGTACCGGCTCGGGCAGCACGGGTACCGGTGACCAGGTCACGGTGCGCCCCGGCGACACGGCCAGCAAGATTGCAGGCGCATACAAGCCTGCCGACGTTTCGCTCGACCAGATGCTGGTAGCGCTGCTGCGCGCCAACCCGAACGCGTTCGTCGGCGGCAACATCAATCGCATGAAGGCCGGCGCCGTGCTCGACGTGTCGGCCGGTTCGCAAGCGGCAAACGTGCCACCGGATGAAGCCAAAAGAACCGTCACCGCGCAGAGTCGCGACTTCGGCGAATACCGCCGTCGTCTGGCGGAAAACGCTCCTACGGCGCGCGTTGCCGCTGCCGACAGGCAAGCCGCGGGCAAGCTGCAAGCCAACGTCGAAGACCGCAACGCAGCCGCGGCATCCCCTGACAAGCTCACCATTTCACAAGGCACTGCGGCAGCGCGTGCGAACGAAGAAAAGCTGGCGCGTGACCGTCAGGCGCAAGACGGCAAGAGCCGTGTTGCCGAACTGTCGAAGAACATCACCGAACTGAACAAGCTCCAGGCGGCCACGGGCACTGGTGCGACAACGGCAACGCCAGGGACACCCGCAGCACCTGCACCTGCACCTGCAGCGGCACCTGCAGCGGCACCGACCCCGGCAGCTACTGCTTTGCCTGCTCCGTCCCCCGCGCCCGCTGCTGCGCCCGCCCCCGCAGTTGCCGCGACGCCGGCAGCAACCGCGCCAGCGACGCCGACCGCAAACCCAACGACTGCATCGACCACCGCGCCCCCGACTCCGGCCGCCACGACCCCTACACCGGCAGTGCCTGTTGCCAAGGCCACGCCGCCCGCTGCTGCGCCAGTCGAGCGCGGCTTCTTCGCCGAGCTGATGGACAGCCCGCTCATGCTCGGGGCTGCTGCACTGATCGCGCTGCTTATCGCGTTCATTCTTTATCGCGTGCTAGGCCGCAAACGGCAAGACGCGGGCGACAGCGTGTTTCTCGAGAGCCGCATGCCGAAAGACTCGTTCTTCGGCGCCAGCGGCGGCGAGTCGGTCGACACCAAGAACCGCGGCAACTCGGTGGTGTCGTCGCTCTCGTATTCGCCGAGTCAGCTCGATGCAGGCGACGTCGATCCGGTTGCGGAAGCCGATGTTTACCTCGCCTACGGCCGCGATTTGCAAGCCGAAGAAATTTTGCGCGAAGCCCTTCGCGTGAATCCGGAACGCGCGGCCATTCACCTCAAGCTGCTTGAAATCCACGCCAAGCGACGCGACCTGCGCGCCTACGAAGCGCTGGCGACCGACGTGCACAAGCTGACCGGGGGCACCGGCAACGACTGGAACCGCGTCGTCGAGATGGGCAAGGAACTCGATCCGGGCAATCCTCTGTACGAAGCCGGCGTGCGCAGCGTTCCGCTGGCAGACACCACGCCGCAGCCGCTCAGCGATAACGAGATCACATTGCCGATCGTCAAGGCACCGACATCTGCTGCGCCCGCAGTGGCTCCGCCGCCCGCCTTCGTCCCATCCGTCGCACCGCTGGACTTCGACCTCGACCTGAGCAAGCCGCCGGCACCCAAGCCTGTGGCAGCACCCGTCAGTGCCAGCTTGCCGTCGGTTTCGGCGCCTTCGCTGAGCCCGGTCGCCATGCCGTTCTTGCCGAGCCTGAACGACACATCGCGCGGAAAGCCGGCGGCCACCACGGCGCCGGCACCGTTCAGCCACCGCGATGTGCTCGATCTTGAAAATGACTTTGATACCGCGCCAGGTGCCCTGGAGCCGGTGACCCGAGCCGTTGGCCTCGACGACGAGCACACGCAGCCCGCCACCTTGCGCGCTGGACTGCCGGGCGACTCGGGCTTCATCGAGTTCGACATGAGCTCGCTCGCCGGTTTGCACCGCGCGCCGAGCGACACCGAACCCGGTCGCCTAGAACCGCTCGACGAAGGCGGCGAAAGCCCGCATGCGGTCAAGCTGTCGCTGGCCCGCGAACTGCAGGCGCTCGGCGACGTCGAAGGTGCGCGCTCGCTGGTCGAAGAAGTCGAATCCGAGAGCTCGGGCGAACTCAAGTCGCAGGCCAAGCATCTGCTCGCCCAACTCCATTGAGTGCTGGCGCGGGCCGATGATCGTGTCGTGAGACTGGCCCTCGGCGTTCGCTATAACGGCCAAGCCTATGAAGGCTGGCAAAGCCAACTCTCTGGCCGCACGGTGCAGGACAAGCTCGAAACAGCGCTCGGTAAATTGGCCGGCAAGCGAATTTCGACTTTGTGCGCCGGCCGCACCGACACCGGCGTCCACGCACTGATGCAGGTCGTGCATTTCGACACCGAAGTCGAGCGCGAACTGGTGTCCTGGGTGCGCGGCACCAACCGCTTCCTGCCTTCTGACATCGCGGTGCAATGGGCGCATCCGGTGCCCGACGCTTTCCATTGCCGCGCGAATGCCGTGGCTCGCCGCTATCTCTACGTGCTCTCGCAGTCTCCGGTGCGGCCCAGCCTGGATTCGGGCCGCGTCGGCTGGTCGATGTACCCGCTCGACGGCAACGCGATGCGTGCTGCAGCCGCGCTGCTGCTCGGCTCACACGATTTCACCTCGTTTCGCGCCTCGTCCTGCCAGGCGCGATCGCCCGTCAAGGACATGCGCCGTATCGTCATCACGCGCCATGGCGAAAGCGAGCGTTGCCGATGGCACTTCGAGTTCGAGGCCGACGCCTTCCTACACCACATGATTCGCAACCTGATGGGCTGCCTCGTGCGCATCGGGCGCGGCGACGAAAAACCCGAATGGATGCTGACCGTGCTCGAAGCGCGCAGCCGCATGGCCGCAGCACCGACCTTCTCCCCGGACGGCTTGTACTTCGTGGGACCGTTGTACGACGCCAAGTGGGGCCTGCCGGCCGAAGCCACCTTACAACCAGGAGGCGGCCCCTATGATGAGTCGCCATGACCCGAACCCGAATCAAGATCTGTGGCCTCACGCGTGAGCAAGACGTCGACGAAGCCGTCGCCGCCGGCGCAGACGCCGTCGGCTTCGTGCTGTACGCGGGAAGCCAACGCGGGGTAACGCCGCAGCGCGCTGCAGTGCTGGCATCGCGCCTGCCGCCCTTCGTGACGCCCGTGCTGCTCTTCGTCAACGAAGACCCAGCCCAAGCCCTCGCCGCACTGGCTACCGTACCGGGTGCCATCGCGCAGTTCCACGGCGACGAAACGCCGCAGCGATGTTTTGAGTCGAGTGGCACGGGGCGTTATCGCTTCATGCGCGCGGCCCGCATTCCCCTTGGCTTGGCCGGGATCGACTTCGACCTCGTAAAATACGCTTCCGATTTCTCTCACGCCCAGGCCATCCTGCTCGACGCGCATGTCGACGGTTACGGCGGTGGCGGCAAGGCATTCGATTGGTCACTTCTTCCACCCGCCGTCGACGCTCACCTCGTCTTGAGTGGTGGACTCACACCTGCAAACGTGGGCGATGGCATTCGCCAGTTGCGGACATGCGGCAAAACGCTGTCCGTTGATGTGAGCTCCGGCGTCGAAGCCGATGCACCCGACGGCATGACCGTCAAGGGCATCAAGGACGCCGACAAGATCCGCAACTTCGTGACGGCCGTCCGGGCCGCCGACGCTGCTTCCTGATTCCGCCGCACCGCCTCGACAGGCCGGGCGCGGCCCAACCGATCGAGACCCTTCATGCAAAGCACCTATCAGCAACCTGACGCCACCGGCCACTTCGGCATCTACGGCGGAAGTTTCGCGAGCGAGACGCTCACACATGCCATCGCCGAATTGCGCGATGCGTACGCGAAGTTCAAAGACGATCCAGCCTTCCTTGCCGAGTTCCACTACGAGCTGAAGCACTTCGTAGGGCGACCATCGCCGATCTACCACGCCGCGCGCACCAGTCGTGAAATGGGCGGCGCGCAGATCTACCTGAAACGCGAAGATCTGAACCACACCGGCGCACACAAGATCAACAACGTGATCGGCCAGGCGATGCTCGCCCGGCGCATGGGCAAGCCACGCATCATTGCGGAGACCGGCGCCGGCCAGCACGGCGTGGCGACCGCGACCATCTGCGCGCGCTACGGCCTCGAATGCGTGATCTACATGGGCAGCGCCGACGTCCAGCGCCAGAGCCCCAACGTCTACCGCATGAACCTTCTCGGCGCCACGGTGGTGCCGGTCGAATCGGGTAGCAAGACACTGAAAGACGCGCTGAACGAAGCCATGCGCGACTGGGTCGCCAACGTCGACGATACCTTCTACATCATCGGTACGGTGGCCGGACCGCACCCCTATCCGATGATGGTGCGCGACTTTCAGAGCGTGATCGGCACCGAGTGCATCGGCCAGATGCCGGCCATGCTGGCTGCGGATGGAATGACCGGAGAAGCTGAAGGCAAGCAACCGGATGTGGTTCTGGCCTGCGTCGGCGGCGGCAGCAACGCGATGGGCATCTTCTACCCTTACATCCCGTTCGCGAATACGCGCCTCATCGGTGTCGAAGCCGCGGGCGAAGGCCTCGACAGTGGCAAGCACTCGGCGTCGATCCTGCGCGGCAGCCCCGGCGTGCTGCACGGCAACCGAACCTACCTGCTGCAAAACGAAGACGGCCAGGTGACCGAAACGCACAGCATCAGCGCGGGCCTGGACTATCCCGGCGTAGGACCAGAGCACGCCTATCTTTCGGACATCGGCCGCGCCGAATACGTCGGGGTGACCGACACCGAAGCACTCGAAGCCTTCCACTATCTTTGCCGTACCGAAGGCATCATTCCGGCGCTGGAGCCCGCCCATGCCCTGGCCTACGCCATGAAGCTGGCCAAGACGATGCGCAGCGACCAGTCGATTCTGGTCAACCTCTCGGGACGCGGCGACAAGGACATCGGCACGGTGGCCGACTTGGCAGGCGTCGACTTTTACGACCGACCCTCGATGCGCGGTTTTCAGGTGAAAGGAGGCAAAGCATGAGCCGCATTGCCGCCACCTTCGCTGCTCTCCAAAAAGATGGGCGCCGAGCGCTCATTCCGTACGTCACGGCCGGCTTTCCGTTCGCCGACGTCACGCCGGAGCTGATGCACGGCATGGTCGCAGCAGGCGCCGACGTGATCGAGTTGGGTGTTCCCTTCTCCGATCCGATGGCCGATGGCCCGGTCATTCAAAAGGCCGGCGAAGCTGCCCTCGCTTTAGGCGTCGGCATGAAGCAGGTGTTGGCGATGGTCAGCGCCTTCCGCAGGCAGGACACGATCACGCCGGTGGTGCTGATGGGCTACGCCAACCCTGTCGAAAAGTACGGCCTGGTACACGGCGCTGGCAGCTTCATTCGCGACGCAGTGGTGGCCGGCATCGATGGATTGCTTATCGTCGACTACCCGCCCGAAGAGTGCGAAGACTTCGCGGCACGACTGCAGGCAGCCGGCATCGATCTGATCTTCTTGCTGGCACCGACGAGCACCGAAGCGCGCATGGCGCAGGTGGCTCGCATTGCAAGCGGCTACGTCTACTACGTCTCTTTAAAGGGTGTGACGGGCGCAGGCAACCTCGACACGGACGCTGTCAGCAAGATGCTGCCGCGCATCCGCCAGCACGTGAGCATTCCGGTCGGCGTGGGCTTCGGCATTCGCGACGCGCACACGGCACAGGCGGTCGGCGCTACGGCGGATGCCGTCGTGATCGGCACGAAGATCATCCAGTTGATCGAGACCCAGCCGCGTGAACGAGTGGTGCCTGTGGTCAGCGAATTTCTCGCAGGGATCCGCGATGCGCTTGACGCCCTGCCCGCCTTGACCACGACCACGACCGCCAGCGGTTCGGCTGGTCGATAATCTTGTCTGGCTTCCCTCCAGGACTGAATCATGAGCTGGCTTGAAAAACTGCTACCCGCGAAGATCGCGCAAACCGACCCGAGCGAGCGCCGCCAGGTACCCGAAGGGCTCTGGATCAAGTGCCCGAGCTGCGAAACGGTGCTCTACAAGACCGACCTCGAGCACAACCAGAATGTCTGCCCGAGTTGCACCCATCACTTTCGAATCGGCGCGCGCGCACGGATCGACAGCTTCCTCGACGCTGAAGGCCGCTATGAAGTCGGCCAGGAAGTGTTGCCCGTCGATGCGCTCAAGTTCAAGGACAGCCGCAAGTACACCGAGCGCCTGAAAGAAGCGCTTGAAAACACCGGCGAGACCGATTCGCTCGTGGTCATGGGCGGCTCGGTGCACAGCATCAGCGTGGTGGTGGCTTGCTTCGAGTTCGAGTTCATGGGCGGCAGCATGGGCAGCGTCGTCGGCGAGCGCTTCGTGCGCGGCGTGCAAACGGCCATCGAGCAGAAAGTGCCGTTCATTTGCTTCACCGCCACCGGCGGCGCGCGCATGCAGGAAGGCCTGCTGTCGCTGATGCAAATGGCCAAGACCAATGCATCGCTCACCCGACTCGCCAAGAAGGGCTTGCCGTACATCAGCGTGCTGACCGACCCCACGATGGGCGGCGTGTCCGCTGGCTTCGCATTCGTCGGAGATGTGGTGATTGCCGAGCCGAAGGCGCTGATCGGCTTTGCCGGGCCGCGCGTCATCGAGTCGACGGTTCGCGTGACGCTGCCGGAGGGTTTTCAGCGCTCGGAGTTCTTGCAGACCAAAGGCGCGATCGACTTCATCAGCGACCGCCGCGAACTGCGCAAGACCATCGCCAGCACGCTGGCCATGCTGCTGCGCCAGCCGGCGGACGCGGTCGTTTAAAAGCTGTCGATCGGGCTGGCTAGCGGCCCAGCATCCAGGCCCAGCCCATCGCATTGCCGAGCAGGATCGCCGCAACCTGCAGCAGCACGATCGCCACGAGCGGCGACAGATCGACGCCGCCGATCAGTGGAATGAAGCGGCGTAACGGCCGTACCAAAGGCTCGGCGAGGCGCGCAATGAGATCGAGCAGCATCGCATTGGCGCCTGGCACCCACGACAGCACCGCGTAGACGACCAGCAACGCGGTCAGCCCCGACACCGCTAGTTGCGCGAGTCCGATCAGAGAAATCAGCGGCAATACCGTGATCTTGCTGAGGTTTCCAAGCAGCAGCCACAGCAGCAAGAACTTCACCATGACCAACAGCCAAGCCGCTATCGGGCTGGCGATGTCCCAACGCTTGTACGACGGCACGATGCGGCGCAGCGGCATCACGATCCAGTCGGTTACTGCGAAGACGAAGCGCCCCAGCGGGTTGCCGAAAGGCACGCGGTGATACTGCATGTAGAGACGCAGCAGGCATGCGCCGCCGAGCAGGCCGACGATGACGTCGAGCAAAAACGAGGGGATCTGATAGAGCATGGCGCGAAGTCTTGAGCGGAATGCGATGATAGCGACGCAAGGTGCATCGATGACGACACAACCCCTTCTGCTCTCTCTCCCTTTGTTCCCGCTGGGCACAGTCCTTTTTCCTGGAGGCCTGCTTCCGCTGCGAATCTTCGAGGTGCGTTACCTCGACATGATCGGCAAGTGTCACAAGGCGGGCACGCCTTTTGGCGTGGTAAGCCTTAACCAGGGCAGCGAAGTCCGCAAGGCCGGCGCTGGCGCCGAGAGTTTTGCATCGACCGGCGTGCTGGCTTCGATTCGAGAGCTGACTACGCCGCAAAGCGGCTTGCTGGAGATCGAATGCGTCGGGACACAACGGTTTCGCGTGATCGGCACCGAGCTGCAAAAGCATGGCCTCTGGACCGCCGAAGTCGAAGCGGTGCCCGACGATCTGGCACTCGCCATCCCTGAAGACCTGCAGCACACGACCATGGCATTGCAGCGGCTGGTGAACACTCTGGAAGAGCGCCGCGCCGCCGAGGGCGAAGAAGAGGTTCAGTTGCCGATCGGTAAACCCTACCGCTTCGACGATTGCGGCTGGGTCGCCAACCGCTGGTGCGAGTTGCTGCCCGTGCAGCCCACCGTCAAACAGCGCTTGATGGAACTGGACAGTCCGCTGATGCGACTCGAATTGGTCAGTGATTTGCTCGCACGTAGCGGCATCGCTGAATAGCTTGCTACTCTTTTGATAGCGCTCGACGCAGATTCGGCGCCCGTTTCGACCCGATTCGCAGCAGGGACCTTGGGCTAAAATTCTGGCCTTTCGCGCTGGCGCTGCTCCCATCGCATCTGCTTCAGCTATTCGCTTGCTGCGCCACGCCCGACTCTTTACTTTCTTCGCATCTCTGCATCGCACAGCCCTCGCCTCTCAGCCTCCATGTCCGACCATCTGATCCCCGCCACGCCGACGCCCGTCGCGCCAGCCGCCGTCACCGCGCCCGCAGTCGACGAGAACCAGCTCATTGCCGAACGCCGCGACAAGCTCGGCCTGATGCGCAGCGCCCAAGCCGCCGGCAAAGGCGTCGCGTTCCCCAACGACTTCAAGCCGGCCGATCGCGCATCGGCGCTGATGGCGTCGCATGGCCTCACCGAACCCGATGCGCTCGAAGCGCAGGCCGTGCCAGCCAGTGTGGCCGGTCGCATGATGCTGAAGCGGGTCATGGGCAAGGCAAGTTTTGCGACCGTTCAGGATTCCACCGGCCGCATCCAGCTGTACGTGACGCGTGATGGCATCGGCGAAGAAGCCTATGCCGATTTCAAGCGCTGGGATTTGGGCGACATCGTCGGCGCCGAAGGCACCATGTTCAAAACCAAGACTGGCGAGTTGTCGGTCAAGGTGAGCAAGCTGCGCATGCTGACCAAGAGCCTGCGCCCGCTACCAGACAAGTTCCACGGCATGGCCGACCAGGAACAGAAATACCGCCAGCGCTACGTCGACCTGATCACCGACGAAGCCGCGCGCGACCGCTTCAAGGCGCGCAGCCGCGCCGTCAGCGCATTGCGCGAATTCATGGTCGCCAACGATTTCCTCGAAGTCGAAACGCCGATGCTGCATCCGATTCCAGGCGGTGCCAACGCCAAGCCGTTCAAGACGCACCACAACGCGCTCGACCAGGAAATGTTCTTGCGCATCGCGCCCGAGCTATACCTGAAGCGGCTGATCGTCGGCGGCTTCGAGCGCGTCTTCGAGATCAACCGGAGCTACCGCAACGAGGGCATCTCGGTGCGGCACAACCCCGAGTTCACGATGATGGAGTTCTACGCGGCGTACTGGAACTACCAGGACCTGATGGACTTCACCGAGCTCATCATCCGGACCATCGCGAAGAAAACCGTCGGCAGCGAACAGTTGAGCTATGGTGGCAAGTCGGTCGACTTGAGCCAGCCCTTCGAGCGCTTGACGATCCGCGAAGCCATCCAGAAACACACCGACGCAGGCGATAACGTCGACGACATCTCCTGGCTCACCCATGCGCTGCGCAAGATCGGTCTGAGCGAGGACAAGAACAAACTCTCGCAGCGCAGCCTCGCCAGCCTGCAAGTCATGTACTTCGAAGAAACTGTGGAAGAGAAGCTTTGGCAGCCGACCTTCATCATGGAACACCCGACCGAGATATCGCCTCTCGCACGCGCCAACGACGACCGACCTGAAGTGACCGAGCGCTTCGAGCTCTACATTACCGGTCGCGAGTTCGGCAACGGCTTCAGCGAGCTGAACGACGCCGAAGACCAGGCGGCGCGCTTCAACGCGCAGGTCGCCGCCAAGGACTCGGGCGACGACGAAGCGATGTTCTACGACCACGACTTCGTGCGGGCGCTCGAGTACGGCATGCCGCCGACCGGCGGTTGCGGCATCGGCATTGACCGCTTCATGATGCTGTTGACCGACTCGCCGAGCATCCGCGACGTCATCCTGTTTCCGGCGTTGCGGCGCGAGGCTTGAACGCGCTCGCAACCTCCATCGGCATCGACTTCGGCACGTCGAACTCGGCGGTGTCGTGCGCGATTGGCGATGGGCCGGCACGTCTGTTGCCGATCGAAGGCGACGCGACGACGTTGCCGACCGCATTGTTCTTCAATGCCGAAGACCGCACGACCCACTTCGGTCGCGATGCCATGGCGCACTATCTCGCCGGCACCGACGGCCGCCTGATGCGCTCATTGAAGAGCTTGCTCGGCAGCGCGCTGATGCAGGAAACGACTGCGGTGTACGACGGCCTGCTGAGCTTCCAGGACATCATCGCGCGCTTTCTGCATGAGCTCGGATCGCGCGCCGAAGCCGAACTCGGCCATCGCCCCGAGCGCGTGGTCATCGGGCGCCCGGTGCACTTCGTCGACGACGACGACAAGCGCGACCGCAAGGCCGAAGACAGCTTGCGACACGCCGCCCGCTCGGCCGGTTTTAGAGATGTCGCCTTTCAACTGGAACCGATCGCTGCAGCCTTCGACTACGAGCAGCGCGTGACGCGTGAGTCGATCGTGCTGGTGGTCGATATCGGCGGCGGCACATCGGACTTCACTATCGTCCGGGTCGGTCCCGATCGCATCGCACGGGCCGACCGCAGCGACGATGTGCTCGCTACCAGTGGTGTGCACATCGGCGGTACGGATTTCGATCAACGGCTCAACCTCGAGCGCGTGATGCCCGAGCTGGGTTTTCGTCATCTTGGGCCCGACGGCCGCGAGGTGCCGAGCAAAGTCTTCTTCGACTTGTCGTCCTGGCATCTCATCCACTGGCTGCAAACGCCGAAGGCATTGAGCCAGGCGCAGTCTCTGCGGGTGAACTACAGCAATCGGCACTTGCACGAGCGGCTGATGACGGTACTCGACGAGCGCTACGGTCACCGCATCGCCAGCGAAGTCGAGCAAGCCAAGATCCGCGCCTCGATCAGCGGTGAGGCGACCGACATCGATCTGTCGTTCGTTGAAGCGGCATTGCACGCCACGCTGTCGCAGGCTGACATGGAACAGCAGCTCGCCGCGCCGCTCGAAACGGTGATCGCCTGCGCACACGCCTGCGTCAAGCGGGCCGGGCTGCGAAGCAACGAGCTCGATGCGATCTACCTCACAGGCGGTTCGTCTGCGCTGCGCCCGTTTCAGCACGCGTTGCGCCGCAGTTTTGCCGGCGTTCAGATGATCGAAGGCGACCTGTTCGGCGGCGTTGCAGCCGGCCTGGCGTATGCGGCGCGTGCGCGCCAGCGGGCGCCTCTATCGACATGATTGCGGCATGACTGCGACATGAACGCCGCATGAAATACCTCGCGGGCTATTCACCCGGCGTGCTGGCGCAAGTCCAGCAGCGCCTGGACGATGGAAGCCTAGGCACCTTGCTGCTACAGCGCTACCCTTCTGTGCACGAGGTACGAACCGACCGCGCGCTCTACGACTATGTGACCGATCTCAAGAGCGAGTTCATGCGCAAGGCAGAACCACTGTCGAAGGTGGCGTTCGACAACAAGCTGCATGTCATCCGCAACGCGCTCGGAACGCACACCACCATCTCGCGCGTGCAAGGCGGAAAGCTCAAAGCCAAACGCGAAATTCGCGTGTCGAGCCTGTTCAAGGAAGTGCCGATCGAGTGGTTGCGGATGATCGTCGTGCACGAACTCGCGCACATGAAAGAGCGCGATCACGACAAGGCGTTCTATGCACTGTGCACGCACATGGAGCCAGACTATCACCGGCTCGAGCTCGATCTGCGGCTGTACCTCACCCACCTGGATGCGGGTGGGGCGCGCTTGTGGTTGTCTGGCGCCTGACCTCAGACCGCGCTGGCGATCAAGTCGCGCGCGCGCAGATAGCCTGGAGAGCTGGTGAGGTGCTCCCACTGCAGCGCCGCCGTCGTCGGTAGCAGCGCACGCCTCCGCGCTTCTCCGGCAGCGCTCGGTTGCCAGCGACCATCCGTTTGCGCAGCGGCCATCCCACCCAGCAATTCATCCAGTGGCGCTCCGTCACCCACACTCTGGTTACACAACAGTGCCAAGTCGCAGCCCGCACCGAGCGCGGCCAATGCGGCATCGACATAGCTCAGCAGTTCGCCATCGATCCGGCGCGCCGCTTCCATGCTCAGGTCGTCGCTGAAGACCGCGCCGTCGAAGCCGAGCCTCCCGCGCAGGATGTCCTGCAACCACTTCGCAGAGAAGCCGGCTGGGCGCGCGTCGACCTTCGGATAGATGACGTGCGCCGGCATCACCGCAGCGAGCGCACCGCCAAGCCAATCGAACGGCCGCGTGTCCTCGGCAAGGATCGCCTTCAAGCTGCGCCGATCGATCGGGATCGCGACGTGCGAGTCCGCCTTGACGAAACCATGCCCCGGGAAATGCTTGCCGCAGTTGGCCATGCCGGCTTGCAGCAGTCCATGCATGACGCTCTTGGCCAGCAAGGCGACCACCCGCGGGTCGCGATGAAAACTGCGGTCGCCGATGACGCTGCTTTCGCCGTAGTCGAGGTCCAGAACAGGAGCGAAGCTGAAGTCGACGCCGCAGGCGCGCAGTTCGCTCGCAAGCACATAGCCAACGGCCGACGCCCGCCGCGTCGCCTCCATCGGATCGCGCATCCACGCTTCGCCAAGCGAGCGCATCGATGGCAGGCGGGTAAATCCGTCCGTTCGAAAACGCTGCACGCGACCGCCCTCGTGGTCGACACAGATCAGCAGATCGGGTCGGAGCGCCTTGATGTCGGCGTTGAGGGCGGTGAGTTGCGCTCGGTCGTGCCAGTTACGCGCGAAATGGATGACGCCTCCCACGAGCGGGTCGGCAAGCCGGCGATGGTCGGCCGCTGTCAGCTCGGTGCCGGCCACGTCGATGATGAGAGGGGAATGTATGGCGTCGGTCATGCTTTTTCCACGACCACGAAGCTCGCGGCGTAATCGGTTTCGTCGGTGACTGTCACATGGGCGGTGAGCCCCTCGGCCTCGAACCAGTCCTTGAGGCCGCCGTGCAGCACGATCACCGGCTTGCCGCTTCGCAGGTTGGCGATCTCGCAGAGGCGCCAGCTCATCGGCATGCGCATGCCGGTGCCGATGGCCTTGCTGAAGGCTTCCTTTGCAGAGAAGCGCGTAGCGAGATAGCTGATGCCGCGCTTGGGCCAGCGAACGCTCCGGCTTTGCCAGATAGCGAACTCGGCGTCGCTCAACACGCGACGCGCAAAGCGTTCGCCCTGTCGCTCGTAAGTGGCCGCGATGCGGCGCACATCGCAGATGTCGGTGCCGATGCCGTAGATCACGGGGCGTCGACGATCACTTCGCCTCGGCGATGCAGCGCAGGTACTCCAGCGTGGCGGACGTATAGCCGAGCTCGAGCGCGTCTGCGACGAAGGCATGGCCGATCGACACTTCGCGCACACCGCGTACCGCGCGCAAGAAGTCGGTCAGGTTGTCGCGGTTCAGGTCGTGCCCGGCATTGACTTCGAGCCCCACCGCCTGCGCTGCGCGCGCCGTATCGACGTAGAGCTGCAGCACGCCAGCCGCGCGCGAAGTGCCGCGCGACGAGGCATAGCCTTCGGTGTAGAGCTCGACGCGGTCGGCGCCGACCGCCTTGGCTGCGGCCATCATGTCCGGCTCGGGGTCCATGAAGAGGCTGACACGCACGCCGAGCGCCTTGGCTTCCTCGATCAACGGGCGAAGCCGGTCGGCATCTTCAGGGAACACCCAGCCGTGATCGCTGGTCGATTGGGTTTCGCTGTCGGGCACGAAGGTCGCCTGGTGCGGCCGCTGCTCCCGCACGAAGTCCATCAGGTTGTGAAAGGGGTTGCCTTCGATATTGAATTCGACGTCCGGCCAGTCTCTCGCCAGCAGCGCCGACAGGTCGTACACGTCCTGCGCACGGATGTGACGCGCGTCAGGTCGGGGATGCACCGTGATCCCGCTGGCGCCGGCGTCGAGGCACATCGACGCGGCGAACAGCACGCTCGGAATACCGAGCTCGCGCGTGTTGCGTACCAGCGCGACCTTGTTGAGGTTGACCGAGAGGGCCGTGGTGTTTGAACGCGTGGTCATGGGTATGCAGGATCGATTCGATCAGAGGGCTTGCAGGTCTCGCATCATCTGCCGGGTGCGCAGGGTGGACACGCCACAATGGTAGTTGAGCAGGACACGCAATTGACTACGCAATGCGGCGTTGCTGCCGACATTGAGCGTGGCAATGCACCGCAGGGTTGCGGTGAATGGTGTGTGATCGTCCAGCGCCGCCTGCAGTGCCTGCCATTCGGCGCCGGTCAACGCGGCATCTTGTGCTTCAGCCTGACGCAGACCGGCCTCGGAAACCAGCGTGTAGCGCAGCTCAGGCGCCAACGATGACAGCGTCATCGTCTGGGCGTCGAGCGCAGGCAGTAGGCCGACCTCGCGCAGCAGCAACAGTTCGAAAGCTCGAAGCGCCGCTGCCTGGGTAGCGGCCTGCGCGCCTGCATGCTCCCCGGCAAGCACCTCGACGACCCCTGCGTATGAATCGAAGAGAGATTCGTGGGCATCGTCGCGCGCCAGCAGGCGCAGCAAGAGCTCGTTGACATACAAGCCCGAGAGCAGCGACTCGCCGGTCGGCATGACATGGCCGCCGACCCATTCGGCACCCTTGAGCGCGCGGATCTCGGCATCGCCGCCGTAGTTCAACAGAAGCGGCTGCAGCGGCAGAAGCACCGGGCGGAAGTTGGAAGTCGGCCGCTTCGCGCCCTTGGCCACCAGAGCGATTCGACCGTGGTGCCGGGTGAAAACTTCAAGAATCAAACTCGACTCGCTCCAGTCGTAGCGATGCAGGACGTAAGCCGGCTCGTGAGAAACGCGATGCCCCGTCGCCATCCTTCACTCGTAGCCGAACGACCGCACACGGGCCTCGTCGTCGGCCCAGCCAGAGCGGACCTTGACCCAGAGCTCGATGAACACCTTGGCGTCGACCAGCCTTTCGAGCTCGACGCGCGTCTCCATGCCGATGCGCTTGATGCGCTCGCCCTTGTCACCGATGACCATCGCCTTGTGCCCGTCGCGCTCGACCACGATGGTCGCGGCGATGCGGAGCAGCCGTTTCTGGCCCTTGCGCTGCGGCGGCTCCTCTTCGAACTTGTCGATGATGACGGTCGAGGTGTAGGGCAGCTCGTCACCGGTCAGGCGGAACAGCTTTTCACGGACCAACTCGCCTGCAAGGAACTTCTCGCTGCGGTCGGTGAGTTCATCTTCGGCATAGAACCAGGCTTGCTCGGGCAGGTACTTTTCGCAAATGGCGAACAGGCGCTCGACATCCCTGGCGCTCTTGGCCGACATCGGGACGAACTCGGCAAACGCATGTCTTGCCTGCATCGTCTGCAGCCAGGGCGCGATGTCGCCGCGGCGATGGATGTTGTCCAGTTTGTTGGCAATCAGCAGGGTCGGGATGTCTTTTGCAAGCAGCGCCAGCACGCGCGCGTCCGCCGGCGTGAAGCTGCCAGCCTCGACCACGAACAGGATCAGGTCGACGTCGGCCACGGCACCCAGCACGGTCTTGTTGAGCGACTTGTTCAACGCGTTGGCATGCAGCGTCTGGAAGCCTGGCGTGTCGACGAAGACAAACTGCGTGGCGCCGACCGTGCGCATGCCGGTGATGCGGTGCCGCGTGGTCTGCGCCTTGCGCGAGGTGATGCTGATCTTCTGGCCGACCAGCGCGTTGAGCAGAGTCGACTTGCCGACGTTGGGCTTGCCGACAATGGCAATCAGGCCGCAATGGCGCGGGCCTTCGGCGGTCGGTGGAGCGACGGAAACACCGACGGCGTGCGAATCGTCCGCATCGCCTTCGGTGTCGGCTTTGATGGGCTCGTCGGGTTGGATAGGGTCGGTTGCGGGTTCGGTCGGTTCGGTCGTATCGGTATTGGTCATGCAGCTTTCGTGCTTCGGGCTTTGAGTTTGATCAGCATCGCGGCAGCAGCAGCCTGTTCGCCAGCGCGGCGCGAGCCACCGATGCCGCGTTCGGTCAGGCCCAGTTCTTCCACCGCGCATTCGACGTCGAACGTTTGCTTGTGGGCCGCGCCCACGGTGCCTGCCACGCGGTATGCAGGCAGCTTCATTTTGTGGCCCTGCAGCCATTCCTGCAATTCGGTCTTTGGGTCCTTGCCGACTGCGTCCATGCGCGGATTGATCTCGACGGCCTCGAAGAGCCGATGCACCAGCGCCTGGGCAGCCGGATACCCGGCGTCGAGGTACACCGCGCCAATCAGCGCCTCCAGCGCGTCCGCCAAAATCGACGGGCGTGCCGAGCCGCCGGAGCGCGACTCGCCTTCTCCCAGCCGCAGCAAGGGCGCGAATCCGAGTTTGATCGCCAGTTGGTGCAGCGTTTCCTGCTTGACCAGATTGGCGCGAACGCGCGAAAGGTCGCCTTCTGGCAGGCCGCCCAGCTTGACGTAGAGAAGATGCGCGACTGCCAGATTCAGCACCGAATCACCCAGAAACTCTAGGCGCTCGTTATGGTCCGACGAAAAGCTGCGATGCGTGAGAGCGAGCTGCAACAGGCGCGCATCGGCGAAGGTGTACTGGAGGCGCGCTTGCAGCGCCGGGAGGCCGCCGTCCGCCTTGAGAAGCGGCACGTTCGGCGAGGACTTCTGCGGCGGTTTCAGCGCGACTGACCTTTGTATCGCATGAGAAGCACAGCGGGGCCGAACAACGGGATCTCGCGCTCGTACGAATACGAGACGACCACTTTGTCGCCATCTTTCTTGACGTCGAGGTCCTTGCCGCTCAGCTTGAAATCGTCGATGGCCTGGGAACGATCGAAGATGGCGCGAACCTCTGGCACCGTGTTGCCTTCCTTGGCCTTGTTGGCTGCCTTGTCGATGGCCTGGTATTCGATAAGAGTCGGAATCACCTGCGCGACGACAACCCCTACGCACGCCAGCACGACCGCCACGAACAAAAGTCCGATGAACGAAATACCGCGCTGCTTGTATTGACCAGTCTTCATGCCCTCTTACCCCTCGAATGGATGGATCTAGTTATTGGAACGCACCGATGCGTTTGAGATTGCCGAAATTCATCCAGATAAAGAACGCTTTTCCAACGATATTCTTGTCGGGAACGAAGCCCCAATAGCGGGAATCCAGCGAGTTGTCGCGGTTGTCGCCCATCATGAAATAGTGACCCTCCGGCACTTTGCACACGACGCCGTCGACACTGTAACGACAATTTTCACGGTTGGGGAAGGTCATGATCTCAGCCTCCGACAAACCCGCTCTGCGACTGTCGTCGTTCAGCAAGTAGTGCTGCCGGCCGACCAGATCCTCTTTGTATTCCTTCAGGTAGCGCATGGCTTCCTCGTCGAAATACTCCGGGACGGCGTCCTTGCTGATCGGCTTGCCGTTGATGGTCAATTTCTTGTTCAGGTATGCGACCTCATCACCCGGCAGGCCGACCACACGCTTGATGTAATCGAGACTCGGCTGTGGCGGATAGCGGAACACCATCACATCGCCGCGGGCCGGCGGCGTGCCATCGGTCAGCTTGGTGTTGATGACGGGCAGCCGCAGGCCATAGGTGAATTTGTTGACCAGGATCAGGTCGCCCGTAAGCAGCGTCGGCATCATCGAACCGGACGGGATCTTGAAAGGCTCGAACAAGAACGAGCGCAGCAGGAACACGACCAGGATCACGGGAAACAGGCCGGCGGTCCAGTCGAGCCACCACGGCTGCATGAGCAGCCGCTCGCGCGCCTTTACATCGACCGTGTCGACTTGCGTGATGCCCTTGCCGGCCAGGCGGGCGTTGCGCTCGGCCAATGACGAGTCGATGGCTTCGGCCGCACGTCGACGCTTGGGCAGGAAGTAAAAACGCTCAGCCAACCAGTAGAGACCAGTGACAACGGTTGCTAGGAACAGCAACAACGCGAAGTTGCCTTCGACGGCGCCGGAGTACCAAGCGCCGATGTAGCCTGCAAAGGCCGCGAGGATCAGGGAAGTGAGGAGTGCCATGGTGGTTAGTCTTCGACTTGCAGGATCGCCAGGAAAGCCTCTTGCGGGACCTCGACGGAACCGATCTGCTTCATTCGTTTTTTGCCCGCTTTCTGCTTCTCGAGCAGCTTCTTCTTGCGGGAAATATCACCGCCGTAGCACTTGGCCAGCACGTTCTTGCGGAGCGCTTTGATTGTCTCACGCGCAATGATGGTGACCCCGATGGCAGCCTGGATCGCGACGTCGAACATCTGGCGCGAAATGATCTCTCGCATCTTCGAAACCACCGCTCGGCCACGGTACTGCGACTGGCTGCGATGCACGATGATCGACAACGCATCGACCCGCTCGCCGTTCAACAGGATGTCGACCTTGACGACGTCCGACGCGCGGTATTCCTTGAACTCGTAGTCCATTGAGGCATAGCCGCGACTCACCGATTTCAGTTTGTCGAAGAAGTCGAGCACGATTTCGCCGAGCGGCATTTCGTACGTCAGCATGACCTGCCGACCGTGATACGCCATGTTCATCTGCACGCCGCGCTTCTGGTTGGCGAGCGTCATAACGGCGCCCACATATTCCTGCGGCATATAGAGATGCACCGTAACGATCGGCTCGCGAATTTCCGACATGCGGCCGACGTCGGGCATCTTTGAGGGGTTCTCGACCATGATGACTTCGCCGTCGTTGCGCACCACCTGATAGACCACGCTGGGTGCGGTCGTGATCATGTCCTGGTCGAACTCGCGCTCAAGGCGTTCCTGCACTATCTCCATATGCAGCAAGCCGAGAAAGCCGCAACGAAATCCGAAGCCAAGCGCCTGGCTCACTTCGGGCTCGTAGCGCAGCGACGAATCATTGAGCTTCAATTTTTCGAGCGCGTCGCGCAGCGATTCGTACTCGCTCGCTTCCGTCGGATACAAGCCTGCAAAAACCTGCGGCTGGATTTCCTTGAAGCCCGGCAACGCTTCCGTCGCCGTTGCCGCTGCGCCGCCCGTGCCGGTCTTGATGAGCGTGACAGTGTCTCCGACCTTCGCAGCCTGCAACTCCTTGATGCCAGCAATGATGAAACCGACCTCGCCTGCTTCGAGCGATGGCCGCGCTTCGGTTGCTGGCGTGAACACGCCAAGGCTGTCGGCGTTGTAGCTGGCGCCCGATGCCATCATCTTGATGCGCTCGCCCTTGACCAATCGACCATCGACGACGCGCACCAACATCACGACGCCGACGTAGGCGTCGAACCAACTGTCGACGATCATCGCGCGCAGCGGGCCATCGGGGTTGCCGCGCGGTGCGGGCATCCTCTTCACGACGGCTTCAAGAATTTCATCGATGCCCATGCCGGTTTTGGCAGAGCAAGGAATCGCATCGGTCGCATCGATGCCGATCACGTCTTCGATCTCGGTTCTCGCGTTGTCGGGGTCCGCGTTCGGCAAGTCCATCTTGTTGAGCACGGGCACGACGTCGACGCCGAGGTCGAGCGCGGTATAGCAATTGGCAACGGTCTGAGCTTCGACACCTTGCGATGCGTCGACGACGAGCAGCGCACCTTCGCATGCCGACAACGAACGACTCACTTCATATGAGAAGTCCACATGGCCCGGCGTATCGATCAAATTGAGGTTGTAGACCTGTCCATCTAGCGCCTTGTAATGCAACGCAGCGGTCTGCGCCTTGATGGTTATCCCACGCTCTTTCTCGATGTCCATCGAGTCCAATACCTGCGCCTGCATCTCGCGCTCCGCGAGACCGCCGCAACGTTGAATCAGCCGGTCTGCGAGTGTCGATTTGCCATGGTCGATGTGAGCAATGATCGAAAAATTTCTGATGTGATTCATCAACGGGGACGCTTAAGTACTTGAATTGGCTCGCGCGCAGAAGGCGACAGGCAAGAAAAAAGGGCGCGTCTTCCGGAGACGCGCCCTGAACCAACAAGCAATGGCAACTGCAGTAGTTGGAACTTCATTGTAGGCAAAAAGGAGAGCACGCACATCCAGGAACCCGGTCCGAATAGGTCGTTGCAGGTCAGCAACATGAAAGTTATAAACAGCTTATCAACAATAACTGTGGATCACTCACTGAACAACTTGTGGGCGATCTGTGGACCGCCGGTGGACTGTTCCGTGGAATACCGCATCGTGGAGACGACATGGCTGCTTATGCATCAAGTGGCGTCTACCGAGGTTCCATTCTACCGAAACCGGTTCTTAGCCCTAACTAAAAGTTAGTGATTGCAAACAAACAGGCAGCTGTTTCGATTGAAAAATTTTTGTTACCGACTCTGTTTTCGTTTCAACGGCGCCTCGAAAATGCCGAAAACCCGACTGCCGAGCGGGGCCAATACGTCCCGGCGATGAACATGGGTGCAGATCAGCGCGCCGGCCGAATCAAGGCGTATTGAGCCCATTCGCCGCGGCGCACCAACACCGTGACTGCTTTGCTCTTGTCGGCCTTGCCAATGGCATTCTCGAATTCATGCACATTGCCGACCTCGGCATTTCCGACGGCAAGGATGACATCGCCCTCCTTGAGACCAGCACGCGCTGCGCCCTCGGTCGCCGTGTCGATCTTCACGCCGCCCTTGAGCTTGAGCTCCTTCTTCTGGGCGTCTCCGAGTTCGCTCACTGCGAGTCCAAGCGACTTTGCAGCCGCCGAAGTCGGTGCGACCTTGGGCGCTGGCTCTTCTTTGTCCGACACGCGTTTTGCAGGCTTGTCAGGCTCAATTTCGGCGATTGTCACCGTCAGGTCTTTGGCGCTGCCGCGGCGGAACACCGTCAGCGTGCTCTTGGTGCCGGGCTTGGTGTTGCCCACCAACCGCGGCAAATCACTCGGCTTGTCGATCGCCTTGCCGTCGAACTTGGTGATGATGTCACCCGGTTCGACGCCGGCCTTCTCTCCCGGCGAGCCCGCTTCGACGCTGCGCACCAGTGCGCCTTGCGCTTTGCCCAGCCCGATCGATTCGGCAACATCCTTGCTGACCTGATCGATCTGCACGCCGATGCGCCCGCGGGACACGCGACCCGAGGTCCTGAGCGCGTCGCTCACGCGAATCGCCTCGTCAATGGGGATCGCAAAAGAGATGCCCATGAAACCACCAGAACGCGAATAGATCTGGCTGTTGATGCCCACGACTTCACCGCGCATGTTGATGAGCGGTCCACCCGAGTTGCCAGGGTTGATCGCCACGTCGGTCTGGATGAACGGCAGGTACTCACCGGTGTCGCGCTGCTTGGCGCTGACGATGCCAGCCGTGACCGTGTTCTCGAGACCGAACGGCGAACCGATGGCCATCACCCATTCGCCGACCCGGAGCTTGGAGATATCGCCGACCTTCACCGCCGGTAGGCCGGTCGCTTCGATCTTGACCACCGCCACGTCGGAGCGTTTGTCAGCGCCGATGAGCTTCGCTTTGAACTCGCGCTTGTCGGGCAAGGTGACCATGACCTCAGACGCATCTTCGACCACATGCGCGTTGGTCATCACATAGCCGTCTGCCGTCAAGATGAAGCCCGAGCCCACACCACGTGGTCGCTTTTCTTCAGGGACCGGCTGCTGCGGCCGATTAGGCTTGGGTGCGCCACGCGGCGTGCCCGGTGTGGCACCCGGAGCACCGGGCGCGCCGGGCGCGCCGGGAGGAGGCTGCCCGAAGAAGCGGCGAAAGAACTCCTGCATCTCTTCGTCCATCTCGCCATTACCAGCGCGCTGTGCGACTTTTTCGATCGTCCGGATGTTGACAACTGAAGGCCCGACCTGGTCGACGAGATCGGTGAAATCCGGCAGCGTGCGCGTTTGCGCCTGGACTGACGTGACCGGTAAAAGCGATGCAGTCGCAGCAGCAACCATCAAGGCGCAAACGAACAGGGAGGCGCGAAGTTTTTTGCCCTCGGCATAGAACATCATCATCGAATTTCTTTCAATAGAGGGCAGCGGAACGGTGCTGTGAAATGAACGCTACCAGTTTGGTTCAGCACGGTCGAGTGAGGGGAGATCGAAGAACTCCATGCGGCCGCGCTGATGGCGCTCAACGCGTCCGCACAAGACTCTGAGCAAAGGTATCGAGCGTCTGCGGCGGCACTTCGCCGACCACTGTCAGCCACCAATCTCCGCCCTTGTCGACCAGACGACGGGTCATCGTGTAGGTAGCGCCGAGCATCAATACAACTTCCTGCGGCTGACGCTGCGCGTCGTACGGCTCGATAAAGAGCGAGACCGAAGCAAGACCGTCGGAGAACGTCCACTGCACGGTGCGCTCGCGCGCGCCGGCGCCACCCATGACCCGTCGGTAGCAGCTGGTCGGTTTGAAGCCTGCCACGGGCGTTTTAAGCGCCCAGCCTTCGGCCATCGGCGTGGTGCGCTCGAGTTCGGACTTCTCGACGCGGTAGCCCGCAGTGCTCTGCATCATTTGCGAAAGCGCATGCACCTTGACCGGCGCGTCGAGCTGCAATTCAGAAAAAGCCGACTGCTCCACGACTTTGCCATCGCCGTCGACAGTCTGCAATTTGACGACGAGGCCGGACCGGTGTTCACTCCAGATCCGATAGCCGAAGCGAAGGCTGTCGCGCGGTACCAGACTGATGACGTCGGTGTCGAAACCTGCGACCCGATCGTGTCCCAGCACGCGCACGCCGTAAAAGTCGGCGATGGAAGAATCGGGCGCGCCGAGCAGATTGGGAAACAGCTCCAGGCTCTCGCGCTTTTCGCTCTTCACGACTTTGGTGTCGGGAAGAAAGGTCATTATGTGGTCGTTGCGCCGGAACGTGGACCGCGCGGGCCCGGTCAGTGCCTCAACGCGCTCCAACTGCAGGTCGCCTTCGCACGCGTGCCAGATGCGCGCGCTCGAAAGATTGCCCGCTGAAGCCGACACCACGAATGTGCCCACGTAACTCCGCTCGCGTGATGCCGTGTGCAGGCGTTGCAGCCATTCGACGACACCGAAGCTCGCAAGGTTCGGCGCCTCACCGACAGGTGCTCGGGTCATCGGCTTTTTCGCAGCCGGGTCGCTGCGCAGTTGCGCCACCGCGAACTGCGTCACGCACAGGGCAACGAACACGACTGCGAGCCTGCGCGCAGGAATCGGCATCGAAAGATTCATCGGTTCGATCGACTGCCGATGTCAGCGCGAAGGCGCTTCGAAAGTCGCGTTGCGCAGGAAGCCCGAAGGCATTTGCGATGCGCCGCCGGCCTGGCGATGCGCCTCGAGCAGTTCGTCCAGTCGCGGGTCGCGCAGCATCACCTGAGGATTGCCGTTGCCGACCATCACGCGGGTTGCAGAGAGGGCGGTCAGGCTTGGCGACGGCACAGGTGTCGTGCTGGCCGACGATGTGATGGCCATATTGGCAACCGCCACGACAGGAGCGGTTTGGCCTGGCTGTGGCTGCTGTTGTTGCTGTTGTGCAAGCTGTGGACCGGCTGGCGCGGTGTTCATCGCTACCCAACTCCATCCGATCGCAGCGGCGGCGGCAATCGAAGCCGCACCTGCCACCAATTTCCAGCGGAACACTGGCTCGTTGGCAGCCTCGATCCGATTTGGTAGCTGCGTTTGAATTTGCGGCGGCATAGGCTGCGCAAGCCACACCTGCGCGGGCGCTGCCAGGACAATCGGGTCCTGGGACACCCGCTGCCGGAAACGGGCAAGAAACATCGTGCTGTCGCTGCATGGCGCATGCGTTCCGGCCCGCAGCACGTCACCCACGAGGTGGTAGCTCTGCCAAGTTGCGCGCAAATCTTCTTCCTCGGCGGCTCGGGCGACGACGGCGACAAATTCTTCGCCTTGCAACTGACCATCGGCAAGGGCGGAAATTTGTTCGAGGACTGTTTTTGACTGGTTCATTTCATTCACCTGCTTACCAACGCTTGCCGGACTGGTTGTCCAGCATCGGTTTAACCCGGGCCGATATGGCCTCCCGCGCGCGAAAAATCCGCGACCGCACCGTGCCGATCGGGCAATTCATGACCTCGGCAATCTCTTCGTAGCTCATGCCCTCGATCTCGCGCAGCGTGACCGCTTGGCGCAATTCGGCCGGCAGTGCTTCCATCGCGGCCTCGACGGCGCGGGCGATTTCGGCGGCCGCCAGCACGGTTTCGGGGGTCTCGTCGCTGATTGGTTCGTTTCCGGGCCGGTAAGTTTCATCGTCGTCGTCGGAACCAGGACGCAATGCACTTTCGGAGATGGTCGGATCGCGCTTCATGTCGACCAGAGCCTTCTTGGCGGTGTTGACAGCGATCCGGTAGAGCCAGGTGTAGAACTGCGCATCCCCCCGAAACTGGTGCAGTGCGCGATACGCCCGAATGAATGTTTCCTGGGCAATATCTTCGACCAGGTCGACGTCGCGAACCATGCGGCCGATCAGCCGTTCGATGCGTCGTTGGTACTTGATGACCAGCAGTTCGAAGGCCTTTTGGTCGCCGGCTACCGTCCGCTGGACGAGTTGAAAGTCGACTTCGCCGGGTTTGGGCGCGGCGGCCACGTCCTCTGCGCCATCGGTCGCAGCACCCACATGAGGAACGGGCGCGACGGGGGGAGGCGTTTCGCTCATGGCGCTGCAACCACCGTGCCGGCGGGGTCGACGGCGGTAGCGGGAGTTTTAATGGGTGCGCCGGACAACGCACGCGAGTAAACCGCGCGGCGCAGATCTTGCCAACGCTCAGGCCGGCCCCGGCGTTCAAGCCACAGCCAGCGCACGCGTCGAGTCGGCTCATCGAGTCGCACCAACAACAAGGATTGCAGATCCAGCACAACCACGATTCGCGCCACTTTGCGCGATGCCAATCCAGAAAGAGACCAGTCCTGCCCGTCGAAAACGAGATCGATGGGCTGCACCGGGCCCAACGTCCGTCGCGCAGCCGTCGCAGTCAAGACCACGCTCGCAAGAATCAGCACATGCCGCCAACCGACATGTTCGAACTGAAAAAGCGCAGCGCCCGCGCAGCAAGCGCCAGCAACCCATAGCACCGTCAGGAGCCGCGTCGCGCTGCGCGAACGCCCCACCGGGTAGCTCACCGACGGGGCGCTGTGCATGGGAGAGCGGCGCTCAAGCGCGCTTGAACACCAGCGTGCCGTTGGTGCCGCCGAAGCCAAAGTTGTTTTTGACAGCCACGTCGATCTTCAGGTCGCGCGCTTCGTTGGCACAGTAGTCCAGGTCGCACTCCGGGTCCTGGTTGAAGATGTTGATGGTCGGTGGGCTCTTTTGATGGTGGAGCGCGAGCACCGTGAAGACCGATTCGATGCCTCCGGCGCCGCCCAACAGATGGCCGGTCATCGACTTGGTCGAATTCACGACCAACTTTTTCGCATGCGCGCCGAAAGCATTCTTGATGGCGTTGGTCTCATTCACGTCGCCGATTTGCGTCGAGGTGCCGTGCGCATTCAGATACTGCACTTCATCGGCGTTCACGCCCGCGTTGGTCAGGGCCATGGCCATCGAACGGCGCGGTCCGTCCACGCTCGGCGCGGTCATGTGATAGGCGTCCGCACTCATGCCGAAGCCAGAAATCTCAGCATAGATCTTGGCGCCGCGCGCCTTGGCGTGCTCGTATTCTTCGAGCACCACCACGCCGGCGCCCTCGCCCAATACGAAGCCGTCTCGGTCTTTATCCCAGGGGCGCGATGCCGTCTTCGGATCTTCGTTGCGCGTCGACAGTGCGCGCGCGGCCGCAAAGCCTCCAATGCCAAGTGGCGACACGGTCGCTTCGGAGCCGCCGGCCACCATCACATCGGCGTCGCCGTACTCGATCATTCGAGCCGACAGACCAATGGCATGAAGACCCGTGGTGCAGGCCGTGACGACCGCAATATTCGGGCCCTGAAAGCCGTACTTGATCGACACGTGACCTGAGATCATGTTGATGATCGACGCCGGCACGAAGAAAGGTGAAACGCGGCGGGGGCCACGGTTGACCAGTTCAGCGTGCGTGGCTTCGATCATCGGCAAACCGCCGATGCCCGAACCAATGTTGCAGCCGATGCGGGTGGCTTCTTCGGGCTCCAGCGCATCGCCGGTTTTGAGGCCGCTGTCTTGTACTGCCTGCATGGCTGCCGCCATGCCTAGGTGAATGAAGCGGTCCATATGACGCGCTTCTTTCTCCGAGATGTACTTCGTGATGTCGAAGCCCTTCACTTCGCCGGCAAACTTGCAGGCAAAGGGACTGGCGTCGAAGGATGTGATGGTGTCGATGCCCGAATTGCCGGCCAACAAGTTGGTCCAGGATTCGGCCACCGTGTTTCCGACAGGAGCGATGCAACCGAGTCCGGTCACGACGACGCGGCGTTTGGTCATGCCGGCAACCTTTCTGGGAGCGTCGGGCCGGGAACATGCCCTCGGCCCAACCGGCCGTTCAGGCCTTTTGATTCTTGGATGCGTAGTCGACGGCGTTTTGAACCGTCGTGATTTTTTCTGCGTCTTCGTCAGGGATCTCGATGCCGAATTCGTCTTCGAGTGCCATCACGAGTTCGACCGTGTCGAGCGAGTCAGCACCGAGGTCGGCCACGAAAGACTTTTCGTTGGTGACCTGGGACTCTTCCACGCCGAGTTGTTCGGCAATGATTTTTTTGACACGTGCTTCGATATCGCTCATTTGATTCCCTCTGGGGGTTGTAAGTAATCGGTGGATTTTAGCCGGGCGGATTGTGGCATTTGCCGCACCGCCCTCGCGGGAAAAGATTGCGCCGGACAACTACATGTGCATGCCGCCGTTGACGTGCAGTTCTTGCCCCGTCACGTAGGCTGCCTGGGGTGAAGCAAGGTAGGCGACCGCATGCGCGATGTCTGAAGGCTTGCCCAAGTGTCCCAACGGAATTTGGGACAGCAGCGCTTGCTGCTGCGCCGGCGGCAAACCGGCAGTCATGTCGGTCTCGATGAAGCCGGGTGCAACGCAATTGACTGTGATGTTACGGCTGCCGAGTTCGCGCGCCAATGCGCGCGTCATGCCTGCCACACCCGCTTTGGCGGCCGCGTAGTTGGCTTGGCCCGCGTTACCCGACGCGCCCACCACACTGGTGATGCTGATGATGCGGCCGTAGCGCTGCTTCATCATCGGACGGATGACAGCGCGGGACACGCGAAACACTGCTTTTAGGTTGGTGTCGAGGACGGCATCCCAGTCATCGTCTTTCATGCGTATCGCGAGGTTGTCCCGCGTCACGCCGGCGTTGTTCACCAGGACGTGGATCGCGCCAAAGGCCGTCACGATCTCTTCGATCAGTGCTTCGACGGCCGGGGCATCGTTGACGTCGAGCGAGCGACCACGTCCATCGAAGGCCGCCAGCGTCGAGCTGATTTTGGCCGCGCCGTCGTCGGTGGTTGCGGTGCCGATAACCTTCAGGCCGCGCTGCGCGAGTTCAAGCGCGATGGCGGCACCGAGACCACGCGACGCGCCGGTGACCAGGGCGACCTGTCCTTCGAATTTTGGAGTGCTCATATAAACGGGAGTGCTGCAGGCTGTCTGCTGTCGGGCCGGTCAGCCGGCGAGCGAGTGTTTGGTTTCGGCGAGCGTCGCTGGGTCGTATACGGACCCCGCTATCAACTCGGGAGCGATGCGCTTTGCCATTGCCGCCAGTACCCGGCCCGGCCCGCACTCGATAATGGCGCCGGCGCCGCGTGCTTTCAAGGCCAACACAGTTTCGACCCAGCGAACCGGACCGGCCGCTTGCCGCACCAGCGCGTCGCGAATGCGATCGGCATCGGTTTCAACATTCACATCGATGTTGTTGAGCACAGGCATCTGCGGCGCCGAAAAAGCGACCGTCGCAAGTTTGGCGCGGAGGGCTTCAGCCGCCGGCTTCATCAGACTGGAATGAAAAGGCGCCGACACCGGCAACAGCAGTGCGCGCTTGGCCCCGTTCGCCTTGAGCAGTTCGCACGCCTTGTCGACCGCGGCTTTGCTGCCGGCGATCACCGTCTGCATCGGATCATTGAAATTCACGGCTTCGACGATTTCGAGGCTGCGCGCACCGAAGGTCGCAGTCGCTTCAGCGCAACCTGCGATGACTTTGGCACTTTCCATGCCCAGCACTGCGGCCATTGCGCCGGTGCCGACGGGGACCGCCTTCTGCATCGCTTCGGCGCGAAAACGAACCAACGGCGCGGCCTGCGCCAACGTCAACACGCCGGCGGCCACCAACGCGGAATATTCGCCAAGCGAATGGCCCGCCACTGCGTCAGGCATCGCGCCGCCCTCTGCCCGCCAAGCACGCCATGCGGCCACACCCGCAACCAGCATCACGGGCTGGGTGTTGGTGGTGAGCGCGAGCGCTTCTTTCGGACCGTTCTTGATCAACGCTCCGATGTCTTCGTCCAAGGCATCGGAGGCTTCACGAACAGTTTCGCCGATCGCAGGATGGTCGCCCCAACCGTCGAGCATGGCCACGGCTTGAGAGCCTTGCCCTGGAAAAACAAAAGCGAAAGATGTCATATTTTTATGTCTCCGACGAAGCCGCTGCGCGCTACAAACTCAGTAGCACCGCGCCCCAAGTGAAACCGCCGCCGACGCCTTCTAGCATGACGGTGTCGTTCTTCTTAACTTTGCCGGAGCGCACGGCTTCATCAAGCGCCAGCGGAATAGAAGCGGCCGACGTATTGCCATGCTCGTGCACGGTGACGATGAGTTTCTCAAGTGGCAACTTCAGCTTCTTGGCCGTGCCTTCCATGATCCGGATGTTGGCCTGATGCGGAATCAGCCAATCGATATCGGCTTCTGTCTTACCCGCTTTAGCAAGTGTGGCTCGCGCCGCATCTTCCAGCACGCGCACGGCCAATTTGAAGACAGCCTGGCCATCCATGTGCAGTAGCGGTGTTCCAAGCACCTTGCCGCCAGAAACGTGTCCCGGGACGCACAGAATGCCGACATGCTTGCCGTCGGCATGAAGATCGCTCGCAAGAATGCCGGGCTGGTCGCTGGCCTCGAGGACGACAGCACCGGCACCGTCGCCGAACAGGACGCAGGTCGTCCGATCATTGAAGTCGAGGATGCGGGAGAACACCTCGGCGCCGATGACCAGCGCGCACCTCGCGGTTCCGGTCTTGATCAGGGCGTCGGCCACTGTGAGCGCATAAACGAATCCACTGCAAACCGCTTGAACATCGAAGACCGGGCAACCCGCGATGCCCAGTTTGTGCTGAAGGATCGCGGCGGACGAAGGGAACACCATGTCCGGCGTCGATGTCGCCACGATGATCAGGTCGATGTCGCTGGCCTTGCGACCGGCCGATTCCAGCGCGTGTTTTGCAGCCTCGAGCGCGAGGTCACTGGCACCGATATGTGGCTCTGCAAAATGACGGGCATGGATGCCCGTGCGATCGATGATCCACTGGTCGGAAGTCTCAATACCCCGCAGCGCCAGATCGGCTGCGAGTTCGTCGTTGGTCACCCGGCGCGGTGGCAAAAAGCTGCCAGTACCGGTGATGCGTGAAAAAGGAATCATCAAGCGTGAAGTGCCGCAGGTGCGACCTTCGCCGTCGAATCATGCCGAGCAAGCAGAGGCGCGGCATGGGCGATGCGGGTTCGCACGCGATCTAGCAAGTTGTTGCGAGCGGCATCATAAGCGCGATCCAAAGCGTGCCCGAAGGCCACTGCATCCGCAGAACCATGGCTCTTGAACACCAAGCCACGCAAGCCCAACAGCGCAGCGCCGTTGTACCTACGGTGATCCAAGCGACTTTTAAATGCTTTTAGAACCGGATACGCAACGACGGCCGCGGCTTTGGTGAAGATGTTGCGCGAGAACTCTATTCGAATGAACTCACCAATCATCGACGCTACGCCTTCGCTCGCCTTCAACGCGACGTTGCCAACAAAACCGTCGCACACCACGATGTCGGTCGTTCCCTTGAATATATCGTTGCCTTCGACGTTGCCGTAGAAGTTCAAATCCTGCGAATTAGCAGCCGTTCGAAGCAATTGACTGGCTTTTTTTATCGTGTCGCTTCCTTTTATCGCTTCTTCACCGACGTTTAAGAGTCCCACCGTCGGGGATTCGTTGCCGGTAAGCGCCGACACGAGCGCGGAGCCGAGCACCGCGAACTGGAGCAGGTCCTCTGCATCGCAATCGATATTGGCACCCAGATCAAGCACGGTGGTGGCACCACCTTTGATGTTCGGCAACTGCGGCGCAATGGCAGGCCGGTCGATGCCATCCATTGTCTTAAGCAAATAGCGGGCGATTGCCATCAAAGCACCCGTGTTACCTGCCGAGATTGCGGCTTGCGCGGATC
Organism: Variovorax sp. LG9.2; assembly: GCF_035018885.1. Lineage (NCBI taxonomy): Bacteria > Pseudomonadati > Pseudomonadota > Betaproteobacteria > Burkholderiales > Comamonadaceae > Variovorax > Variovorax sp. LG9.2. The sequence continues at coordinate 199,958 of NZ_JASJXB010000008.1, forward strand.
CATCCTTCACTTGTTGGATGGCGACCCGCATAGACGAGTCCTTCTTGCGCCGCAAGGCGACTTCGATCGGGTCGTCCATTGCCACCACTTCGCTTGCTTGGATAAGCGTCGCCCGCGGGTGTGAGAAACCGGTCAATGCAGCCGGTGCGCCCACCATCAGCAGAGCGGCTCCGGTATGCCGATCGAGAAAGGCACGACAAGCTGCAAGCGTGACGCTGGGACCGTGGTCGCCGCCCATGCAATCCACGGCAAGCGTGATCACAGGCGACACAACGGATGAGGCAGAAGACGTAGCCATCAAAACAAAGGCCCGACGCTACGGAAAAAGTAGCATCGGGCCTTGGCCTTGGCGTGCGAAATCAGGCTTCGGACTTGTTCTTGAGCACCTGACGGCCACGGTAGAAACCGTTGGGGCTGATGTGGTGGCGCAAGTGCGTTTCGCCCGTGGTCGGCTCGACGGCGATGCCGGGAACCACGAGTGCGTTGTGCGAACGATGCATGCCGCGCTTTGAGGGCGACTTTTTGTTTTGCTGGACGGCCATGATGGCTCCTGGGCTGATAAGGGGGTGAGTGGATGCGCTTCAGGGCTGCAGGCCCCGAGACCGAAAGTGGCGCACGCGAAGCCCATGATTATAGCCCAGGCATTGAGGTTTCGCCAGTCGGCTACTCGCCCTTGCGTGGTCGCAAGGCGCCGAGCACGGCAAACGGATTGGGCTTTGCGGCCTCGGACTCATCGAAATCCGCGTCGACCACAGACAGTTTGACGGGCACAGGACAAACGTCGTGCACCGGGGTAATAGGGATTTCCATCAGCAACTCGTCTTCGACAAGCTCCTGCACGTTGAAATCGCGGCTGGTCACGAGGAGGTCTTCTTCGGAGCCATCGTCCTCGGCTTCAGCGGTGGCCTCGTCCGCCACGAAGCGGAACCAGCGGTCGACCTCCAGTTCGGTGTCGACCGGCGTCAAGCATCGCTGGCAAACCAGTGGCACGGCGGAGCTGGCGACGAGATGAAGCCAAGACGCCGTACCGCCGGTCGCGCCGGGGCGCTGTGCGCCGTGCGCTTCCCATCGGACAACAATGTCGTCGGCCGGGTCGGCAAGTTCGGACACTAGGCGCGGGTATGTTGCAATCAGGTCGACTGCCGCGAGCGTGCCTTCTTCAGCAGCAAAGCCAGCCACATCCAGCCGCGTGGGGGCGAATTCTCTGTTCATTAGCGCCAGTCTAGCGCTCCCGCACAATCGCGGTTCATGCAACGCACTCTCATTCTGGCTTCCACATCCCGATACCGTCGCGAACTGCTCGACCGCCTGCGACTGCCCTTCGAAGTTCACGCACCCGATGTTGACGAAACGCCACATTCGCAAGAGACGCCAAGAGCGCTTGCCGAGCGCCTCGCGCTTGAAAAGGCGAACGCCGTCGCCACCCGATTTCCCGAAGCCATAGTGATCGGTTCCGATCAGGTCGCCGACCTTGCCGGCGAAGCGCTAGGCAAGCCCGGCGACCATGCGCGCGCCACGGTCCAACTGCGGCGCATGCGCGGCCAGACACTGATATTCCAGACAGCAGTGGCGGTCGTGTGCCACGCCACCGGCTTCGCTCAGCGCGATATCGCTCCGGTGCGCGTCGTCTTTCGCGAACTCGACGACGACGCCATCGAAAACTATTTGCAGGCAGAACAACCGTACGACTGCGCCGGCAGCGCCAAAAGCGAGGGCCTAGGTATCGCGTTGCTCGACGCCATCGACAGCGACGACCCGACGGCTCTCGTCGGCCTGCCGTTGATTCGGACCTGCCGCATGTTGCGCGCCGCCGGGATCGAACTGCTTTGACGCCCGGCAAGCTCTATCTGGTCCCGGCGCCGCTCGACTTCGGTTGCGACGTCCAAGCGCCGCTGCAGGACGCGCTTCCGCTCGGCACGCTGCAGACGGCTGCGGGCATTACCCACTGGATCTGCGAAAACGCGAAATCTGCGCGGGCTTACCTGAAACGCATCGACACCGTGGCACCACTGGCTGCACCGTTGCAGGCGCAGCAGATCCAAGAACTACCACGGGAAGTTCACAAGAAGGGCGACCACGCCGGCCAATTCGATGCCAAGCCGCTATTGAAAGCTGCACTGGAGGGGCATGACATCGGTCTGCTCAGCGAAGCCGGCATGCCCGCTGTGGCCGACCCCGGCTCGTCGGTCACACGCGCTGCGCACGAGTTGGGGATTACCGTCGTGCCGCTGACAGGCCCGGTATCGCTGTTGCTGGCGCTCGCAGCCAGCGGGTTGAACGGCCAGAACTTTGCCTTCGTCGGCTACCTCCCGCAGGATGCAGATGCCCGCAACCAACGCATTCGCGAGCTCGAAACGCTGGCGTTGCGCACTGGGCAAACGCAGCTCTTCATCGAGACACCGTATCGCAACACTGCGATGCTCCAGGCGTTGACGCAAACGCTGCAGCACAACACACGGCTCTCAGTGGCCCGCGGCTTGACCTTGCCGACGGCGAGCGTTCGAAGCGACACGGTTAAAGCCTGGCGCGCCAAGACGATCGCCGTGGATGAACGTTTACCCGCGGTCTTTGCGATCGGACGCTAGCGTTGGGTGCTGCATCAACCATCGTTCGGGCAGTCGAAGGCGTCACCGCCATCACCCGTTGGGCGATCCGCTCGCAGTTCTTTTTCTCCGGGTTCATCTTCGCGACTTGGGGCGTCCATGTGCCGACCGTAAAGGCGCACTACGCCATCGACGAGGCGCAGTTGGGCTTTGCCATGCTCGCCGCCGGTTTCGGCGCGCTGGCCGGCTTGTCGCAGGCAGGCCGCCTGATCGGCCGGTACGGCGGGGGGATCGTTGGCGCGCTGTGCGGATGCGTCTATGCGCTGCTGCTGGCCGGCCTGCTCTCGATGCCCGGCTACGCGTCGCTGCTGCTGTTGCTGGCCGGCTTCGGCCTCGTGACGAGCGTGTTCGATGTGGCAATCAACACCGAAGCCGCGCAACTCGAATTGCGCAGCGGCAAGACATTGATGAGCGGCATGCACGGCATGTTCAGTCTCGGCGGCATGGCAGGCGCCGTCAGCGGCAGCGCAGTGCTCGCTGCGGGTTTGTCGCCTCGCTGGCACCTGATCTTGGTAGCGGCCGTGATGGCGCTCGGCATCGGTTTGTCCGCAGCTTGGATGTCTCCGAAGGCGCCCGCGACGAGCGCGCCGCCTGAGTCGGGCTCTCGGCTGCCGCACGGCGCACTCATGATCCTGGGTGTGCTGGCCGCGCTCGGATTGATTGCCGAAGGCGCCATATACGACTGGAGCGTGCTCTATCTGCAGCAGGAGCTCGGCAGCCCGCAGCAGCAGGCGGCGCTCGCGTATGCGAGCTTTTCGGGAGCGATGGCGGCGGCGCGTTTTGCTGGAGATGCCATGCGCGCTCGTTTTGCGCCGGCCGTTCTGCTGCGCTGGAGTGCGCTGCTGGCAGCGGCATCGATGTCCGTCGTATTGATCACCGAGATGCCGTGGCTCGCTCTGGTCGGTTTTGCTGGCGTAGGCGTGGGCTTTGCCAACGTCGTGCCGATCCTGTTTTCCGCTTCGGCACGCGTGCCTGGCGTCGAACCTGCGCGCGGCATCGCAGTCGTATCGGCTGCAGCCTATCTGGGATTCATGGCCGGGCCACCGGTGATCGGCCTGCTTGCCCGACTCGGCTCCCTCACTGCGGCTTTGTATGTCGTCGTCGTGTTCGCCGTGGCGCTGGCGGCTTCAGCCCGCTACGCCGACGGCCGCTGAATTTGCCAGCGACCGAACTTGGCCTGACGCGGCTTTCAGCGCAACTTATCGCAGAGCAGGCACTGTGTGCAGCGCACGAATCGAGGCATCGCCCATCGCAGCGCCGAATTTCTTGGCGAGCTTCTCGGCCACGTTGTCGCGGCGCGTGTAGTCGATGACTTCTTCGGCCTTCACGATTTCGCGCGCCACGTAATCGACATTGCCCAGCTGGTCGGCCAGGCCAAGATCGATGGCTTGCTGACCGCTCCAGAACAAGCCACTGAACAGGCCCGGCGTGTTCAGCTTGAGCCGATCACCGCGGCCGGTCTTCACCACGTTGATGAACTGATCGTGGATCTGGTCGATAAGTTGTTGCGCATGCGCGCGTTGCGCGTCGTTGACCGGGCTGAACGGATCGAGAAAGCCCTTGTTTTCGCCGGAAATGATCAAACGTCGCTCGACACCGAACTTCTCCATGGTGCCGGTGAAACCAAAACCGTCCATCAACACGCCGATGCTGCCGACGATACTTGCCTTGTCGACGAAGATCTTGTCGGTTGCCGCAGCGATGTAGTACGCAGCCGAGGCACAAGTTTCTTCAACTACGGCGTACACAGGCTTGTTGTACTTGGCCTTCAGCCGCTTGATCTCGTCGCTGATGATGCCGGCCTGCACCGGGCTACCGCCGGGCGAGTTGATCAGCAGCACCACCGCCTTCGCTCCATCGTCCTCAAACGCGGTCTTCATCGCAGCGACCACGAATTCGGCGCTCGCATCGGCGCCGTTGGCGATCTCGCCCTTGATCTCTACGACTGCCGTGTGCGACGTGGTCTTGGCGGTCGTCGGCGTGGCGCGCGACACTCCGAACCACACCAGGAAGATGAAAAAGAGCAACCAGCTCAGCCGCACGAACGTCTTCCAGCGGCGCGTCGCCTTTTGCTCTTTCAACGATGCGAAGGCAAGCTTCTCGAGTGTCGCGCGCTCCCAACCGATCGTCTGTGTCGGATCACCTCTGCCTGTGTTCTTCGGAGCGCTGTGGGGAGGTGGAACGGGCGCTGCGGGATCAAAAGGCTCAAAACCTTCAGGTTCCGTGCGGTTCGGGTCGGTCATGTGGAAAACGGCTTAAAAGGCCAGAGGTTGGAGGTTCCAATCAGTATGCCAGTGCACCACGCCGCCACTCTCGCCGAGGGTGATCTTGACGAGGCCACCGCGGCACGGTCCACCGGCGCATTCCCCAGTGTGCGGCGCATAAACGGCACCATGCGTTGCGCACATCAGCCACTGACCGCTGTCGTCGAAAAATCGGTTGGGCTGGAAGTCCATTTCCATCGCGACATGGCTGCACCGATTCAAGTAGGCATGCGGCACACCATCAAAGCGGACCGCGAAGCCACGGCAGGTCTCGCCGGCATAGACGACATCGAACGGCACGGCACGGTCGCCTTCCACGAGGTCGGACGAGTTGCACAAGGGAATCGCCTGGGTCATGCGTTGGCTGCAAGCCACCCCTGCAGGTCCGCAACCGAATGCGCAGTGTGGAGAGGCTTGAACGCATCGAACGCCGCCGGTTCATGGGCGCCATAACTCACGCCGACGCTGGGACAGCCCGCGTTGATCGCCAACTGAAGGTCGTGCGTCGTGTCACCGATCATCAAGGTGCGCTCAGGCGCAACGTCGAGTTCTTCCATGAGTTCGAGCAACATGCGGGGATGCGGCTTGCCCGCAGTCTCGTCGGCCGTGCGCGAGGCGTCGAAGCGATCGCGCAGCGCTACCGTTGCCAGCGCATCGTTCAATCCGCGACGCGACTTGCCGGTGGCGACCGCGAGCTTGTGGCCGCGCGTGCGCAGCGCGTCGATCATCTCCAGCACGCCATCGAAGAGCACCAGATCGTCCTGGTGCTGCAGATAGTGATATCGGTAGCGGGCACCCAATTCGACGTACTTTTCTTTCGGAACGTCGGGAGCGGCGCGCGCCAGCGCTTCCGCAAGCCCCAGGCCGATGACCCAGGCCGCGTCGTCCTCGCTCGGCTTGGCGCCGCCGACGTCGATCACCGCCGCCTGGATGCAGCGCGCGATGAGACGCGTGGAGTCGTAGAGCGTGCCGTCCCAATCGAAGGCGATCAGGTCGAAGCGGAGGGGTCTGGAGGCGCGCGAATTGATGGAATCGGTCATGCGTGGGATGTCGGGGGCGGATGTTGAGCGAGTGCGTCGAGTGCCGATGGCGGCATCAGCGCGTGAAGTTCGGGGGGAAGATCGGTCTGCAGTGAAACGCGCTCGCCGCTTGCCGGATGTGTGAACTGAAGACGCCAGGCATGCAGAAACATTCGCTTCAGCCCGAGTTTCGCCAAAGCGCGCTGTCGGTCGGATTCGCCGTACTTGTCGTCGCCCGTGATCGCATGGCCAGCCGAAGCCAGATGAACCCTGATCTGATGGGTGCGTCCGGTCTTGATGGTCACGGCGAGCAGCGACACCGGTGCCGCATCTCCAGGCAACGTGAGCCGCGCGAGCACTCGCACCAGCGTAACGGCGCGCATTGCATCCGGGTGGTCCTTGGCAACCACCCGCACGCGGCGCTCTCCAGCCTCCGGCGCGCCGTCTTTGCCGGGCAGCAGGTATTTGGCGAGTGGCGAGTCCAGCACCTTCTTATTCGCAGGCCAGGCTCCTTCGACGAGCGCCAGATAGGTCTTGCCAGTTTCACGTTCGCGAAATTGTTCTTGCAACGCGGTCAGCGCGCTCCGCTTTTTGGCGACCAGCAGAATTCCGGACGTATCGCGATCCAACCGATGCACGAGTTCCAGAAACTTCGCCGTCGGACGCGCGCTGCGCAATTGTTCGATGACGCCAAAGCTAACGCCGCTGCCGCCATGCACCGCCACGCCGGCAGGCTTGTCGATCCCGAGCAAGGCGTCGTCTTCCAGCAGCACCGGAAACTGCCTTCCCGGTGCGGGCCTGGCTGCGTTTTCTTCCACGTGTGCAGAAATGCGCACCGGCGGTAGCCGCAGCACATCGCGGAATGCGATCCGGGTCTCGGCTTGCGCCCTGCCCTTGTTGATACGCACTTCGCCGGAGCGGATGATCCGGTAGACGTGGGTCTTGGGCACGCCCTTCAAATGGCGGAACAGAAAGTTGTCGAGTCGCTGCCCGGCCGACTCTTCATCGACTGTCAAAAATTTGACAACCGAATCCGGCGAGCCCGTTTCAGTGGCCTCGGAGGCCGGCTTCACGCCTATAATGTTTTTCACCAGCGCGGTCATGTAAGTGCTTGATTAGACAGAAGTTTAGAGCACCCAAACCCGCGTTGTGAGGTCGATGCCGCTTTGGTGTTGAGTTCGCAAGCCAAGCGCAACGGCGCACGGCGGCGGGCAAAACATCCAAGTCAAGCCGACGCCCACGAAACACCGATACGGAATACCCAGCAAATAGCCTTCCAGCTTTTTGCGGATCGAAGCGAGTCCCTTGTGTTGATGCTGCTGATTCAGATCTGCCTGCGCTGCCCCACCTGGCTAATGCCCGGTTGGCCAGTGGCCTCGGGCATTGAATCGCCTGCAGCGCGCGCCACCCTTGCGCACCCCGCCGTCGAACCGATGGCAAGTCAACACCGAATCTGGCTCGCACCCATCCACGCGCCCCCACCCCGCTTGTCGTTGAGCTGACGCTCAAACGGCCGACCGCGCTCGTCGTGGAAGGCTGGGACATTCGGGGCCAAGCGGCAATTCCTTCGTTTCGCAGGCGTCGTCCGTGCATCGTTGGCTCGTCATGAGCCGGTCAGAACGATACGAACAAGGACAACCCAATATGAAGCGGATGTTGATCAATGCCACGCAGCCTGAAGAGCGCCGCCTGGCCATCGTCGATGGGCAAAAGCTCCTCGACTACGAGATCGAAATCGAAGGACGCGAGCAGCGTAAAGGCAACATATACAAAGCCGTCGTGACGCGGGTCGAGCCGTCGCTCGAAGCCTGCTTCGTCGACTACGGCGAAGACCGCCATGGCTTTCTGCCGTTCAAGGAAATCTCCAAGCAATACTTCGCCGAAGGCGTGTCGGCCAGCCAGGCCCGCATCCAGGACGCTATCCGTGAAAGCCAGGAACTGGTCGTTCAGGTTGAAAAGGAAGAACGCGGCAACAAGGGCGCTGCCCTGACCACCTTCATTTCGCTGGCCGGCCGCTATGTCGTGCTGATGCCGAACAACCCGCGTGGCGGTGGCGTTTCGCGTCGCATCGAGGGCGAAGATCGGGCTGAGCTCAAGGAAAACATGGACCAGCTGGAGTACCCGAAGGGTGCCAGCATCATCGCCCGCACCGCCGGCATCGGCCGCTCCGCACCTGAACTGCAGTGGGACTTGAATTACCTGCTCAAGCTGTGGACGGCCATCGACGGCGCATCGAAGGGCGCGAAGGGCGCCTTCCTGATCTATCAAGAGTCGAGCCTTGTCATCCGCGCTATTCGTGACTACTTCAATCACGACATCGGCGACATCCTGATCGACACCGACGACATCTACGAGCAGGCGCAGCAGTTCATGGCGCACGTCATGCCCGAGCACGCAGCCCGCGTGAAGCGCTACCGCGACGACGCGGCGCTGTTCAGCCGCTTCCAGATCGAGCACCAGATCGAATCGGCCTACGCGCGCACAGTGCAATTGCCGAGTGGCGGCGCCATCGTGATCGACCACACCGAAGCACTGGTGTCGGTCGACGTCAACTCGGCCCGAGCCATCAAGGGCGGCGACATCGAAGAAACCGCCACCCGCACCAACCTCGAAGCCGCCGATGAAGTGGCTCGACAGATGCGCCTGCGCGATTTGGGCGGGCTGATCGTCATCGACTTCATCGACATGGACGAGTCGAAGAACCGCCGCGAAGTCGAAAGCCGCCTGCGCGATGCGCTGCGCCAAGACCGTGCACGTGTTCAGTTCGGCTCGATCAGCAAGTTCGGCCTGATGGAAATGAGCCGTCAGCGCCTGAAGCCGGCACTGAGCGAAGGTTCGTCGATTCCTTGCCCTCGCTGCGGCGGCTCTGGCCACATCCGCGATACGGAATCCAGCGCGCTGCAGATCCTGCGGATCATTCAGGAAGAATGTCTGAAGGACAACACGGCCGCGGTGCACGTTCAAGTGCCGGTCGAAGTCGCTTCGTTCCTTCTGAACGAAAAGCGCCCCGAAATCGCCAAGATCGAACTCAAGCAGCGCGTGACCGTGCTGATGGTGCCGAACAAAACGCTCGAAACGCCGAACTACCGTCTCGAGCGCCTGAAGCACGACGACCCGCGCCTCGACCACATCGAAGCCAGTTACAAGATGGCCGAAGAAATCGAAGACCCGACCTCGGTCACGCGTCGCTCTCAAGAGCCGACCAACAAGCAAACGCCGATCATCAAGGGCGTGCTGCCCGATGCGCCGGCTCCGGTTGCAGTGCCCAAACCTGAAGTCGTGCGCGCAGCACCCGTCGCGGCTCCGGTGGCGGCGGCGCCAGCCCCGGTCGCGCCTGTTGTGATTGCCAAGGCGCCTGCAGAAACCGGCTTCTTCGCCAAGCTTAAGAGCTGGTTTGCCGCACCAGCAGCACCCGTGCCGGTACCAGAACCTGCCGTCAGTCCGGTGGAAGCGGCCAAGCCGGCGCGTCGCGACGGACGTCCGTCGCGCGATGGAGAAAGCCGCGGAGCGCGTGAAGGCGAGCCGCGCCGCGGTGGACGCGGTGGCGAAGGCCGCGACCGCGGTAATGGTCGCGATGGCGAACGCCGCGGTGGACGCGGCGGTGAGCGTCGCGACGGAGAGCGTCAAGGCGGAGAACGCCGCGAGCCGCGCGAAGGTCAAGCCGAAGTACGCAGCGAAGCGCAAATCCGGGAGCCTCGCGAAGCGCGTGAGGGACGCGAACCACGGGAACCGCGCGAAGGCCGCGCCCCGCGCGATGGCGAGCGCCGTGGTCGCGGCGGACGTCGCGATTCGGAAGTGCGCACGGACGCCCCTGAAACCATGGAAGGCACTGCGCTGGAGAGTGTGGCCGCAACGCCGCAAGCACTGGCTGGTGAGCCTGGCGCAGCGCCATCCGAACGCGCGCCGCGCGGACGCGGTGAGCGCCGCGATCGCTCGGACCGCAACGACCGTGGCGATCGAAACGATCGCAATGCAGATGCGCCGCGTGATCGAGGCACCGATGCGCCGAACGACGCCGTCGCCGATGGCAGCGTCGAGGGCGCTCCGAGCGGCGAGCGCAGCACGCGTGGCGGACGTGGCGACGAGCGGTCGTCCCGTGGTGAACGCGGTGAGCGGGGTGAGGGCCGCCGTGAACGGCGACCGGAAGACGGCGCTCGCCCTAGCGAGGACCCGGCTCAAGGAGCAAACCCTGAACTGATGGGCGAGCCCTCCGACGCCAATCAACAGGGCGACGCGATCGGCACCGAAGCGCCACGGCGCGAAGGCGACGACCGTCGCGGCCGCTCGCGCGACCGGTTCGGTCGTGACCGCCGCGAAAGGGCGCCACGCGAAGGCGCGGAAGAGGCTGGCGTTACTGCGCTTGCTCCGGAGTCGCTCGTGCACGCTGAGTCGTCTGACGAGCGAGCCGAGCCGCTCGCACCGACGTCGTACTTTGCTCCCTTCCGGGCAGCGGCAGCCCAGGCATCAGCCCCTGTCGCACTTGCTGCTGAGACGCCGCAATCGGCGGGCGGTGTTGCTGAAACAACCGCAATCGCTACGGCGCCGGTACCAGCGCCAGCAGCAATCCCGGCGCCTACACCCGTGAAGGCATCGACCGCTCCTCAAACTTCACGCGCTCTGCCGAAGGTTCAACCGTTCGAACTACCTCTTGCGGAATTGGCGCAGGTCGCCGAAGGCTCCGGACTGCATTGGGTGAACTCCGATGCCGCACGGATCGCCCAGGCACAGGCAGCCATGGCTGCGGAGCCGCGGCCGGCGCACGTGCCGCGTCCTCGCCCACCCACTGTTGTGCTGGAAGAAGGCTCTCTGGTGCTGGTCGAGACGCGTCGCGACCTTGCCGGCATGACGCTTCCGTTCGAGCAAGCCGCTCAGCAAATCGACTCGGCGCGCTAAGAAAGCGCTTTCCGTTTCACCGAAAGGGCGGCACTTGCCGCCCTTTTTTTGTTTGAGGCCAGCCATGAACACCGGCCGCGCTGGTCGGGCACTGGTGCTGCAAAGGCAATCTGTCGCTCAATGGCTTAGCACTCGCTTAGCTCCACAACCGGTAAAGACGCCGGCTGCATCCCGCTGCCGAGCCATACAACCAGTGGAGAGTCGTTTCGGCCCGATTTGTTCCCTCACAGGTTTTTGAGTCGATACGGGTAATCCACGAGAACTAATTGGCATAACGGCGCGCCAAAGCAACATTTTTTGTCCGGCCCCATTAACATCTTGTCATACAAAAGGACTACACTAAATCCATCGAATGTTGCGGCGCATCAACCCGTTGCGACATCGTGGGCAGAGGGTAACTCTCCGATGTTGGTCGGAAGATGTACGGCATTTGCTGACAACACAAGCCCAAGCGGATGTGTTCGAATTCTTTCGTATAGTAGTAAAGCGTTACACTGCCGCGCTGGTGGGCAGAAACCCTTTTTAGGGGGACTTTCATGTTTCGTACCGACTCGAACGCAGATGGCAATGTCGTGCGGCGCCCGACGCCAGGAGGTGGCGGTTCGCCAGCCTTCCCGGCCCCGGTCCAGCCCAAGCGGCTTAGCACTGCTCAGCGTGTCACCAAGCGCGCTGTGGATGTCCTTGGCGCGCTCGTTTTCTTCGCATTGTTCGGTCCGCTCTACCTCCTGGTGGCACTTTGCGTAGCGGTCAGCATGGGAAGACCCGTGCATTTCTGGCAAAACCGGCTTGGCGAAAGAGGCCAGCGGTTCCGCTTCTACAAGTTTCGCTCCATGGTGCACAACTCGGAAGAAGTGCTCGACGATTACCTGAGTCGCAACGACATGGCCCGCACAGAATGGGACACGTTTCAAAAGCTCGAGAAAGATCCACGCATCACGCCACTGGGGCAATTCATTCGCAAACTGAGCCTCGACGAAATTCCGCAATTCTGGAACGTGTTGAAGGGTGACATGAGCCTCGTCGGCCCGCGCCCTTGCATGGAACGTCAGCGTTCGTTGTATGGCAAGCATTGGCCACATTACTGCTCGATGCGCCCTGGAATCACAGGTCTGTGGCAAGTGAGCGGGCGCAACAAGCTGTCTTACGCCAAGCGCGTAGAACTCGATGCGCAATATGTCAACAACTGGTCCTTAATGTTCGACGTCCAGATTCTGGTTCGGACAGTCAAGACTGTGATTACGGGAGACGGATCGCGATGAATCCAATCAAGCCGGTCATCTTGTGTGGCGGCGCAGGGACCCGGCTTTGGCCCTTGTCGCGCAAGGCGCTTCCCAAGCAGTTCGCACCCTTGCTCAATGGCAAGAGTCTGTTGCAGCTGACGTTGGAACGACTGCGTGTACTCAACGCCGAAGTGATGTGCGTCGCTGCAGAAGAGCATCGCTTCCTTGTCCAGGAAGCGATCGATGCAGCCGCAGTGCACGGCACCCAATTGCTCGAACCAGTCGCACGCAACACAGCTGCTGCTATGGCTATCGCTGCCCTGCTGTGTGAGCCGGATCAGTTGATGTTGTTTGCACCGGCCGACCACCACATCCCCGATGCGGAAGGCTTCGCCGCTACGGTGCGCAGCGGCATCGAAGCTGCGATGGCCGGCAACATCGTCACGTTCGGAGTGGCGCCTACTTTCCCAAGTACAGGCTATGGCTACATCCGCCAAGGCGACGCGCTCGGTTTGGACGGCGACATGGCGATCGCGCGCCGTGTCGATGCCTTCATCGAAAAACCGGTGGCTGCGGACGCCGTTCAGTTGGTATTGGCCGGCGGTAATTTTTGGAATGCGGGCATCGTGCTGGTTAGGGCCAACGTCCTGGTAGATGCCCTGCGCGCACACGCGCCCGACATCCTGGAAGCCTGCAAATTGGCCACCGCTGCGCCTGAGCAGGATGGCAGCTTCCTGCGAATGAACCGAAGCGCATTCGAGAGTTGCCGCAGCCAGAGCATCGACTATGCGGTGCTGGAACAGTGCGACCACGTCGCGGTCGTCCCGTTCGCAGGGGTCTGGAGCGATGTGGGCAGCTGGAACGCAGTTGCAGAGCTCTATCCGGAAGATGCTGACGGAAACCGGGTACATGGTCACGGCTTTTCAGTCGACTCGCGTAACACGTTCATCCATGCACCGAACCGTCCAGTCGTTGCGCTGGGCACCGACGATCTCATCATCGTCGACACACCGGACGCAGTGCTTGTTGCCCACGCGAGCAACGCAGAGCAAGTGAAGAATGTCGTGAACCTGCTTGTTTCCAATGGGCAGGTTCAGGCCACCGAACACAGACGCGTCGCGAGACCCTGGGGGGCGTACGACAGCGTCGACAACGGCGAGCGTTTCGAAGTCAAGCGGCTGAGTGTCAAACCCGGTGCAAAGCTCTCACTGCGCATGCATCACCACCGCGCCGAGCATTGGGTGGTCGTCAAAGGCACCGCTCGCGTGACACGCGACAACGAAACGATCCTGCTGCGCGAGAACGAATCGATCTTTATCCCGCTTGGTAGCGTCTATCGACTCGAAAATCCGGGAAAGATCCCGCTCGAAGTGATCGAAATCCAGTCCGGGAGCTATCTCGGCAAAGACGACATCGTGCGCTTCGACGACAACTACGGTGTCGTCATTCCTGTCACCGTGCCGCGTAAGCACGCATAACCGACCGCCTGGAGCACCTCATGAGCCTGCCATCCGACACATCGAAGCGAATTTACGTTGCCGGCCATCGCGGCATGGTGGGTAGCGCGATCGTTCGCGAACTGCACCTTCGCGGATTCATGAACATCGTGACGCGTACACGCAGCCAACTCGATCTGACCAACCAGAGCGAGGTCAAAGCCTTCTTCAAGAGCGAGGCCGTCGACGAGGTCTACATGGCAGCGGCCAAGGTCGGCGGCATCCACGCCAACAATACCTACCCTGCCGAGTTCATCTATTCCAACCTGATGGTGGAAGCCAATGTCGTGCATGAAGCTTGGCGTGCAGGCGTCAACAAACTTTTGTTTCTTGGGTCGAGCTGCATCTATCCGCGACTTGCGCCGCAGCCGATGGCAGAGAACGCGTTGCTGTCGGGTTCGCTCGAACCTACCAATGAGCCATATGCCGTCGCCAAGATTGCCGGCATCAAGCTGTGCGAAAGCTACAACCGTCAATACGGCACCGACTATCGAAGCGTCATGCCGACCAACCTGTATGGTCCCGGCGACAACTACCATCCGGAAAACAGCCACGTGCTGCCGGCGATGATCCGTCGATTCCACGAAGCGAAACTGGCTGAAACGCCGCAAGTCGTCATCTGGGGCACAGGCTCTGCCAAGCGCGAGTTCCTGTACGTCGACGACATGGCCAAGGCCTGCATTCACGTGATGGATCTGTCCGCGCACACGTACAAGGCAAACACCGAGGTCATGCACAGCCACATCAATGTCGGCACAGGTGAAGATCTTTCGATCGCCGACCTTGCGCGCCTGGTCGCCAAGGTCGTCGGTTATGAGGGCGAGATCGTTCAGGATGTGAGCAAGCCCGACGGCGCGCCGCGCAAATTGCTGAACGTCGACAGGCTGAACAATCTTGGCTGGCAAGCCAGTACCGAACTCGGAGCCGGCATCGCACTGGCTTACGAAGACTTTATCGAAACCACGCAATCTGTAGAGCACGCCCAATGACTTTGAAGAAAGCCCTGATCACCGGGATCACCGGCCAGGACGGCTCGTACCTTGCGGAACTGCTGCTTGAAAAGGGATATGAAGTGCATGGCATCAAGCGCCGCGCTTCCTCGTTCAATACCGAGCGCATCGATCATTTGCTTGAAGACGCACCGAACCACGATCGCCGTTTGCATATGCACTACGGTGACCTGACGGACACCAGCAATCTCACCAGCATCATCCAACAGGTCCAACCCGACGAGGTTTACAACCTCGGCGCGCAAAGCCATGTTGCAGTGAGCTTCGACTCGCCTGAGTACACCGCCAATGTGGACGCGATGGGCACGCTTCGTTTGCTCGAAGCGATTCGAATTCTCGGACTGCAGCACAAGACCCGCTTCTACCAGGCGAGTACCAGCGAACTGTATGGTCTCGTTCAGGAGATTCCGCAGCGCGAAAGTACGCCGTTCTATCCACGCAGCCCGTACGGCGTGGCCAAGCTCTACGCTTACTGGATCACCAAGAACTACCGAGAGGCCTACGGCATGTATGCCTGCAACGGCGTACTCTTCAACCACGAGAGCCCGCGCCGTGGAGAAACGTTCGTTACCCGCAAGATCACGCGCGGACTGGCCAACATCGCTCAAGGCCTAGAGCAGTGCATACACATGGGCAACCTGGATGCGCTGCGCGACTGGGGCCATGCGCAAGACTACGTCCGCATGCAGTGGATGATGCTGCAGCAAGAGGAGGCACGCGATTACGTCATCGCGACCGGCGTGCAATACAGCGTGCGCGAGTTCATCGCAAAGGCAGCCGAACAGTTGGGCATCACGCTCGACTTCGTCGGCAAAGGCGTGGAAGAGAAAGCGATCGTTCGCAAGATTACCGGGGATAAGGCGCCTGCCGTCCAGGTCGGCCAGGTTCTAGTACAGGTCGAAGCTCGTTACTTTCGTCCCGCCGAAGTCGAAACACTGCTGGGTGATCCTTCGCTGGCAAAATTGGATCTCGGATGGGTGCCCCAAATCACCCTCGACGTCATGGTTGCCGAGATGGTGGCAAACGATCTCGACCGCGCCAAACGATATGCCTTGCTGAAGACACACGGCTACTCGATATCCGTCAGCAAGGAAGATTGAGCGCATTCCCATGGTGATTTCTCTACGCCGTTTTGCGAGCAACGCCGCACTTTCCGTGCTTCAGGTGCTTGTCTCCGGCGTTATCCTTTTCCTGTTGTATCGCTATCTGCTCAAGCACCTCGGTGCCGAGCAGTTGGGCCTGTGGTCGGTGCTGCTGGCCAGCACGTCGTTCGCGCGACTGAGTGATTTCGGATTGACCGGCGGCGTCGTCAAGTTCGTCGCTCGTTATCGCGGCAAGGACGACCCGGTCGGTGCCTCGGAAGTCGTTCAGACCACCGTGTTGACCATCGCCGTGGTGATGGGCGTGGTGCTGTTGGCACTCTATCCATTGCTCATCCACATCCTGAACTGGACGCTTCCCGCAGCCTCTATTCACGAAGCACGCAGCATCCTGCCGTGGGCTGTGTTGAGTGTTTGGGTCGGGGCCATTGCCGGTGTGTTTCAGGCAGGAATCGACGGCTGCCAACGCGCGGGCTTGCGGCACATCATCTCCATTGGCGGAAACGTCTTCCTGATCGTTTGCGTCATCTGGTTCGTGCCCAAGTACGGTCTGGAAGCTTTGGCTCGCGTGCAAGTCGCGCAATGGGTTGTGGTCGGCATCGCCAACTGGGTTTTGTTGCGTTTCCTGATGAAGGAACTCCCATTGCTCCCATGGCGCTGGTCGAAGCCGCGTTTCAAGGAAATGCTTGGCTACGGCCTCAACTTCCAGTTCGTGATGATCGCCGTCATGCTGTGCGACCCGGTCACCAAACTCTTGATGAGCCGGTTTGGTGGATTGAGTTCGGCAGCGTATTACGAGATGGCTAGCCAGCTCGTCATCCGTGTTCGGACGCTTCTCGTTTCGGCCAACGCAGTCATCGTTCCTGTCATCGCTGAACTCCAGGAGAAGTCGCCGGAGAAGTTGCGTGACGTTTACGTCCGTGCCTATGAAACGGTGTTCTTTCTGGCACTGCCGGTCTATGCGGGCATGTTCTTGCTTTTACCGTTGGTGTCGGACGTCTGGATCGGCCACGTCGAACCGCAGTTCATCGTCTTCGCCGCCATCCTGATCGGCACCTACTTCCTGAACAATCTGGAAGTACCCGCGTATTTCGACAACCTCGGGACGGGCGAACTGGGCTGGAACAGCGTGGCGCACTTCACTATGGCCGGGCTGAACGCCGCCTTGGGTGCGTTGTTCGGCTACCTGTGGGGCGCCGTTGGCGTCGCAGCAGGCGCATCGATTGCATTGCTGGTGTCGAGCGCCATGGTGCTGTGGTTTGTCAACCGCAAATACAAGGTGCCTATGCGGCAATTGATCCCGCGCGATCACCGTCTGATCGCCGTGGTGATCGGCTGCGTCACGATCGCCGGCATCGCCTGGCTGGCGTGGATCCAGACCCAGGGCCTCAGCATCCTCACGAACACGGGCATGGCGGTTGCGGCATTCGTCGTCGCGTACGTCGCGGTCGGCTGGAGGCATCCGTACCGCCATCAACTCGAGCGCTCCTGGCGCGACCATTTCTCGGGGACCGCCAAATGAGTACAGCCGTCGCATCGCCCATCTCGATCTCGCTCTCTTCGCTCCGCGTGATGTGGATCGCTATGGGAATGATCGCGGCCGTCAAGATCAATGTGATCGGCGAGATTTATATCGGCGAGGTGCTGGCACTTGTCGCGCTGCCATTCCTGTTATTGAAGCGCAGAGTCGACAGGAACGTCGCTTTTGTTATCGGCCTCGCGGTGTTCTGGAGTGCGGGGCAGTTCATCTCCGACCTGATCAACCAGACCGATCGCAACCTGTCTGTGAAGGGTGTATTGGCACCCATCGTGTTCGCGGCCACCATCGGCTCGACGATGATCCTTTTCGATCGCTACCCAAAGCGCATGCCATCACTGTTGCTGGGCGTTGCCCTCACGCTTTTCGTCGATGTGATCTTCACGCCTACGCCTGAGCAAATCTTCGAGCCCTGGAAATGGGGATACGGCGTCGCCACACTCGGCATAGGCTTGGTCTGGCTTTCGTTCTTCCGTGCGCGAAGCCTGTTGCTCATGAGCCTCGCGGTGCTTGCCTTCTTTGTCGCATGCATTCTTGCCAGCGCGCGGTCACTCGCCATGATCCCCCTCGCAGGTTTCGCGGCTTACGTCTTCTGGCACACCGACATTGCACGCGGTTTCAAGCGCTGGCTCACCGGCCGCTTCGGGCCTCTCAAGATCGCGGCGCTCGTCATCGCTGTAACTTGGGCACTGAACACCGGGTTGACAGCGTTTTTCTCATCCGGCGTGCTGGATCCGTTCCTTGAACCGACAGTGTCGGCCAAATACAAGCAGCAGGCTTCCGCCGACGTGGGGCTGCTTCTTGCCGGGCGTTCTGAATCACTCATTTCGATCCAGGCCTACCTCGACGCACCGATAGTCGGCCACGGTTCGTGGGCACAAGACAAATCCGGCTACATCTCGCGCTACACGGCGCTGTTGTACAAGCTGGGCATCAGCGACAACCTGAATAACGACGACGCGACCGACCTTGCGCTCATTCCTGCGCACTCGTATCTTTTCGGTGCCCTGGTGTGGAGTGGCTTGGCAGGCGGCATCTTCTGGATTGCCTTCACGTTCCGCGTCATAAAGCGATATTTGAAGTTCGCTACGCGCCTTCCGCTCTACTTTCATGTGGGCTTGGTCAACTTGCTCTGGAACCTATTTTTCTCCCCCTTTGGTGCCGACGCACGCTGGGCCGTCGCGGTGTTTATCGCGGCGCTGTTTGCGTGTTGCAACCAGTTGGGCAGAACCACCACTCAGTCGCCAGCCGCGTGAAACTCCTGCATCTCGTTTCCTCGATCGATCCCCGTGGCGGCGGCATTTCCGAAGGTGTCGTCCGCCTACAAAGCGCCTTGTCGCGGGCCGGCCATGAAGGCGAAATCCTTACGCTCGATGCGCCGGACGAGCCGTTCGTCAAAGCGTTTCCCGGGAAGATTCACGCGCTCGGCCCTTCGCGCGCCACTTATGCCTACACCCCTGGGCTCACCCCTTGGCTACGCCAGCATGCGAGCGAATACGACGCCGTCATCGTGAATGGCCTCTGGCAGTACACCGGCCTGGGTGCTCTGCGGGCGCTGGGTGCGCTGGGCGATGCCGCACCGCCTTATTTCGTTTTTCCGCATGGCATGCTGGACCCTTGGTTCAAGCGACGCTATCCACTCAAGCACCTGAAGAAATCGCTGTACTGGGCACTGGCGGAGTACCGGGTCTTGCACAACGCGGCCGCCGTGCTCTTTACGTGCGAAGAAGAAAGATTGCTCGCACGCGAATCGTTCTGGCCCTACCGCTGTGAAGAGGCAGTCGTGTCCTACGGCACTTCAGAGCCACCCGCTGAATCGAGCCACCTCACCGAAAGCTTTCTTCAAACCTTTCCGGCGTTGCGGGAAAAGCGACTCGTGCTTTTCCTGGGTCGTATCCACGAGAAGAAAGGTTGCGATCTTTTGATCGACGCCTTCGCGCAGGCAGCAGCCCGTTCGCCCGATGTTCATCTCGTCATGGCCGGACCTGACCAGGAAGGCTGGGTCGACGCTTTGCAGGCGCGTGCCCAGGAACTCGGGATCGCCAATCGCATCACTTGGGCCGGAATGCTCTCGGGTGACGTCAAGTGGGGTGCCTTCTATGCCTGCGAAGTGTTTTGCCTGCCGTCGCACCAGGAGAATTTCGGGATCGCCGTGGCCGAGGCACTTGCCTGCGGTCGACCCGTGCTGATCTCCGACAAGGTCAACATCTGGCGCGAAGTGGCTGACGATGCCGCCGGCCTCGTCGATACCGACACGCTGCCAGGCACTCAACAGCTGCTGCAACGCTGGCTCGATGCGACGCCGGCAGAAATGGCCGCGATGAGATCAGCCGCACGGCGCTGTTTCGAGCAGCGGTTTCGCATCGAGCAAGTCGCACAGAATCTGGTCCAGGCGATTCGCCAGTACGCGCCCAGCCTGTCGGTTGCGGCGACTGCTCAGAGTCCTGCGCAGGATGTGCAGGACATAGGCGTTTGAAATGACAGCGCCTTTGGGGTTGTGCGTGGTCGTGCTCACGCACAACGAAGAGCAGCACATCGAGCGCGCCCTGAAAAGCGTGGCGGGTATTGCGAGCGAGGTGTTCGTCATCGATTCCGGATCAACCGATCGCACAACTGAAATCGCAGGACAGCACGGCGCCACTGTGCTGTTTCATCCGTTCGTCAATCAGGCGCGCCAGTTTCAATGGGCGCTCGACCACGCGCCAATCACCGCCGACTGGATCATGCGGCTCGACGCCGACGAAGTGATCGAGGCAGATCTCTCGGCCGAGATCGCGAGGAAGCTTCCACACCTGCCCAAAGAAGTCGTCGGCATCAACCTGAAGCGAAAGCACATCTTCATGGGCCGCTGGGTGCGACACGGCGGCCGCTATCCGCTCGTGCTGCTTCGCATATGGCGTCGTGGTCTGGGCCGCGTCGAAGATCGCTGGATGGACGAACACGTGCTCGTTCGCGGTGGCCGCACCGAAACATTCGATGGCAGTTTTGCGGACGACAACCTGAATGACCTGAGTTTCTTCACGCAGAAGCACAATAAGTACGCGACGCGCGAAGCCATCGAAGTCCTCAATCAGCGGCATAACCTGTTCCCGCACGACGACGGCATGAGCAAAGACAGTGCATCGACGCAGGCGTCGGCCAAGCGCTGGATCAAGGAGCGTGTGTACAACCGCATCCCCTTCACGGTCAGCGCCCCTGCTTATTTCATCTGGCGTTATGTTTTTCAGCTCGGGTTTCTCGACGGCCGTTCCGGCTTGGTTTATCACGCACTTCAAGGGTTTTGGTATCGGTTTCTGGTTGGTGCGAAGGTGATGGAACTTGAGCGTGCCACCGCCCACCTTAACGACAAGAATTCAATGATTGCCGAGTTATCGCGCCTCACGGGCCACACTCTGGCGCGTCCGCCCGCTGAAGGCGCTTCTCGGTGAAGATCCTGGTTTATGGAATCAACTTCGCACCTGAATTAACCGGCATCGGCAAGTATTCAGCGGAGATGGCCGCCTGGTTGGCGGCTGCGGGCCACGAGGTGCGGGTTGTCACCGCACCTCCCTATTATCCAAAATGGGCGGTATGGCCCGGCTATCACGCTGGCCGGTACAGCAGTGAGATATGGCAAGGCGTGACCGTGTTCCGTGCGCCGGTTTGGGTTCCACGCAAGCCGACCGGGCTGACGCGCGTAATTCATCTCGCCAGCTTCGCGCTGGCCAGCATTCCGTCGTTGCTGGCGCAATGGCGCTGGCGACCCGACGTGGTCTGGCTGGCCGAACCCCCCCTTTTTTGCGCACCGGCCGCCGTCGCCTTCGCACGACTCGTTTCAGCCAAAGCATGGCTGCACATCCAGGACTATGAAGTCGACGCCGCGTTCGACCTTGGTCTTCTCAAAGGCCAGTGGGTGCGGCGTATGGTCATGGGCGGTGAGCGCTGGCTGATGCGTCGCTTCGATCGTGTGTCGACCATTTCCGAGCGGATGCTCCAGCGCGCAAGCGACAAGGGCGTCGATTCATCACGGCTTGTCTCGCTGCCGAACTGGGTCGATGTTTCGGCGATTCGACCGTTGACCCACTCTAGCCCGTACCGCGCGGAGCTCGGCATTCCCGACGACGCGATAGTGGCGCTCTACTCGGGAAACATGGGCGGCAAGCAAGGCCTGGAAGTGCTGTCCGAAGCAGCCAGCCATTTGAAAGCCGTGCCCGGTATCGTGTTCGTGCTGTGCGGCAACGGCTCGGGGCGCGCTGACCTGATGCAACGCTGCAGCGGACTTCCGAATGTCAAGTTCATCGAACTGCAGCCGCTCGAGCGGCTCGGCGATCTGTTGGGCCTTGCCGACATTCACCTGTTGCCGCAACGCGCCGACGCTGCCGATCTCGTGATGCCTTCCAAGCTCACCGGCATGTTGAGCAGCGGTCGCGCGGTCATCGCCACCGCGCATGCCGAGACCGAACTGGGGAAGGTCGTCATGCAATGTGGCGCGCTCGTACCACCGGACGACGCCAAGGCGTTGGCCGACCGCATCGAGTGGCTGGCGGGGCAGCCCGAGCTGCGACGCGAGATGGGCGTGAAGGCGCGGCACTACGCTGAAACGTGCATCGCCAAAGACGCGGTGCTTGCGAAGTTCGATCGCGACCTGCGCACCTGTCGGGCGAGCTGATCGACCAGGCGACCTGGTCAACGCCGACGATTGCACCGCAATATCGACAAAGACACCAGACAATGAAAAAGGGCCTTGCGGCCCTTTTTTATTGCTCCTCTGGAAGGATGCTCTCGTAGTTGTAGTTGGTGTACCGGTAGCGTCCGTACTTGTAGGCCCCATAACCTTGCCGGCTCGGTTCGATCGCATTCAGCAAAACGCCGTTGGCCGCCTTGCCGCCCAGCGCCAGCCGGCGCGTGGCCTCCTTCAACTCGCCCATTGTCGAGGTGTGCGCACGGGCCACCAGCAGCACCGTGCCTGCATGCGTCGCCACTGCGGCGGTATCGGCTGCCACCAGCACCGGCGGCGTATCGATGATCACCAGGTCGTATTGCTCGGAGAGCTTTTCAAGAATCGTGTTGAACGAGTCGGACAGCAGCAGTTCACCCGGGTTAGGCGGCAGTTGCCCGGTCGCCAGCAAGTCGAGATTTGGAATGACCTGCTTGTGAACAGTCTGCTGAATCGTCAAGCTGCCGGCGATGAGTTCAGAGAGGCCGCCGTGGCGCTGCAGACCCATGTACTGATGGATGTGTCCACGGCGCAGATCGGCGTCGATCAGCAGCGTGCGTTTACCCGCTGCGGCCATCAGCGCCGCGAAGTTTGCGGTGACGAAGCTCTTGCCGACGCCAGGTGTCGCGCCGGTAATCATCACCCGGTTGTTGGGCGACTCGAGCATCGCGAACTGCATGGCGGTGCGGAGACTGCGCAGGCTTTCGATCGCCAGATCGTCCGGCCGCTCGATGGCGAGCAACCTGACGCCGGTCGCACCGGTCAGTCGACGTTGCGCGATGCCCTTTTGTGCCGGGCTCAAAGGAATGCTCGAGAAAACCGGCAGTCCGATGTTCATTTCCAATTCATGCGGGTCACGAATGCGTTGCTCGACCAATGCATTTCGGATGAAGGCAGCCAGGATGCCGAGGAACAGGCCCAGCACCAGAGCGATGAGCACGATCATGCTGCGCTGTGGCTTGACTGGCGAATCCGGCACGGTCGCACTGTCGAGCAGTCGCACGTTGCCGACCTTGCCTTCTTTGACCAAACGCAGTTGCAGCGCCTGATTGAGCAGGGATTGATAGAGCGTCGTGTTGACGGTCACGTCGCGTTGCATGCGAACGGCATCTTGCTGAATGCCCGGCAACGCCTTGATGCGTCCCTGGACATCGTTGATGTCGCGGCTGAGCGCTGCCACCTGCGCATCGAGAGTCTGGACCAGCGGGTGATTGGACGTGAAGCGCGCTTCGAGTTCACGACGACGTTGCTGCGCCTCGAGCAGCTTGGTCTGACGGTCGACGGCGGTTGCCAGCACCAGCTTGGCTTCTTCGTCGAATGCGACGGTGCCCTTCTGGTTGCGATAGCTGTTGTAGAGCTGCTCGGACTCCTCGAGCTGGCGCTTGTACTGCGGCAGTTGAACATCCAGGAATGCCAGCGTCTTTTGCGCTTCGGCCGCTTTGCGCTCGATATTCTGGCGAACGTACTGGCTGCCGATCGCGTTCAGGATTTGCGTGACCTTGATGGGATCAGGATCTTGCAGCGTCGCGCTGATCACGCTCGTTTGCTTGCCCTTTTCGGCCAGCACCAGTCGAGACTGTAATGTCTCGATGGTGGCTTGCTTAGACAAACGAATCACGCGGAACTGCGCGCCGGCTTTGCCCAGCAACTCCGCGACGGTGAACTCGATCGGGCCTTGTGGCGTGTCGGCCTTCAGCAGTGCTCCGACCTTGCCGGTCAGCACTTCGCTCCAGCCCTTGTGTTCCAGCGTGTAGGCGCCGTCGCCCTTGGCCGTCAGGATGAACTCGCTTGGCTCCAGAGAAGGCGGCACCTCGAAGCGTGAGACAACGATCTTTTCGGTTCCCGACACGTAGCCGCCAAAACCGAGGAAGCCCGGGTTAGAAAGTTGCGTCGCGTGACGCGACAGCCATCCACCAATCAGCGGCGCATAGCGCGGATAGGCGTCGACATACAGCTTGGTCGCCTCCACCGCCTGGCCGACGATCATTCGTGAGCGCAAGATTTCGATCTCGGCGCTGGCCGGAGTTTTCACGTCGAACTGCGCATTGGCCTCGCCCAGGAAGCTCTTGTTGGCGTTGTTGTTCTCTTCTTCGACCTGGATCAGCAGGTTCGACTCGTAGATAGGCTGACTCAACAAGGCGTACGCGACGCCGATGGCAAGCACCACCGCAGTGATGGCTGCCACCAGCCACTTGTTGGCAAGCAGAATGTCCAGGTAGTGACCAAGATCGACGTCGTCGTCATCGCCACGGCTGGAGGTGCTGGACGGAGTCAGCGTCGAATGGGAGGTGAGTGTGGAGTTCATCGGCTGGATGCTTTTGTAATGCGTTGGACCCAATGCCGGGCACCGGCTTCTATTTGCGCGAGAGATGCTTGAAACACTTCGCGTGGTCGGCGGTACGGATCAGGCACGTCCTGCCCGTTCTGTCCGGCCATCTGAAAAACTTTTCCGTTGGTGAACGGATAGCGCTCGTGCATGGCACGCCGCTGGTTGCGCTCCATGACAAGAATCACGTCGGCACGCTGGCACATGTCGAGGCTGATTTGGCGCGCCCTGTGCGCGTCGATGTCGATGCCCTT
Organism: Variovorax sp. LG9.2; assembly: GCF_035018885.1. NCBI lineage: Bacteria > Pseudomonadati > Pseudomonadota > Betaproteobacteria > Burkholderiales > Comamonadaceae > Variovorax > Variovorax sp. LG9.2. The sequence continues at coordinate 224,376 of NZ_JASJXB010000008.1, forward strand.
CTCGCGCATCAACTCTTTAGCTACCGGGTCCGCCGGATAGCCGACCAACGCACCCAGGCCGGCCGAACTCACGTCGCGCCCGGGCAAGGCAGCAGCCATCAGGCCTTCGGCCATGGGACTGCGACAGATGTTTCCGGTGCACACGATGAGGATGTTCCACATGGGGTTGTTGTTGCGCGACCTGAACCTGTTACTTGTAGGTTCCGCGAACCAGATTCGCGCCCTGCGCCGACGGCAGGATCAAATTGACGATGCGACTCCAGCGCACCAACTCGACCGGGTCGACAAAGACGACGTCCTTGGGTTGCAAGGCGAAGCCATCGGCCATCGCCAACGCCAATGCGTTGCGTGCATCGAGATGGAAGATCGCCTGTCCGCCTTTTGGAAGGTTGCGGACCACGTAGATCTGACGCGGATTGGCCGTACCCAAGTCGACGCCTCCGACTTCGCTCAGTGCGTCGTTCAGGCTCAAACGACCATTTCGCATCAGCACGGCGGCTGGGCGCAACACCTCGCCCATCACGGAAATCTTGCTGTCTTCACGGTTGCGCACGGTCACCATGTCGCCGCTGCGCAGCGGAATTCGCGTGGGGTCAACACCCACCTCAGCCATACCCATCAAGTCGATCGACGTTGTTACACCATCGCGGGTCAGTGTCACGAAAGACCGGTCTCCTGTCGGCGTAATGCCACCAGCACGGCTGATGGCTTCAGGCAAAGTCATCGGAATGTCGGTAAAAACTTGCAGGCCCGGAACACGCACTTCGCCTTCGACATAGGCGCGCTTGCTACGAAACGCTTGAACGCGAACGTTGACTTGCGGCTCCTTGAACACGCGCTGCAGTCGTTTGGTGACAACGTCTTCGAGTTCCTGCACCGTCATCCCCGCCACCTTGAGGGTGCCGGCGTACGGAAAGCTCAGTTGCCCGGTGTTGGACACGATAAAACCCGGTGCCGGCGAGACGCTGGCGGGGTCAGCCACGGTCGTTGCAGGAATCGCACTCGAAATGATTTCTGGATGGTCGAAAACGGTGATGCCAACGACATCGCCGGGACCGAGGCGGTAGACCTCGGGTTCGCCGAGCAGTTTTGCGACGTCCTGAGGAAGCGTTGTACGGCGCGATGAAGTCAGCGTACGCAGAAGCTCAGGATTGATCTCCGAGACAGAGCCTTCGGGTGGCAGATCAGGATTGACCACTCCACCACTTGCCGCATTGGCCTTGGCTGCATTGTCTTTGACCTCACGCACGGCGCTGCTGGTCGATTCATAGCCAGGTCCAATCGCGGCGCAACCCGACACCGTAAGGAGTACCAGGCCAGACGCCGCCAACGCGACAGATGTGTAAATTCGTTTCAATCCGGACCCCCGAAATCGCAGTAAAAATGAATACTTTTGCAAACAGTTACGACTGTACATCACGTAACGCCAAAACCTCAAGTTGTTTCGGGGTGTACATCGTTTGATGGAGAAACGTGAACTTTTGCACTAATTGCAAAAATCCACAAAATCTCGCTTTTGCCCTTTTCCAGTCACGTTTTCTAGCTATCGAATAAATAGCAACGCGCTCTGAAAAAGTCTGGTGCGATCAGGGCGTTTCTGTCTGCGCAGCGCGTTTCCACGCCACGGTTGCCTGATCGGTGTCGTCACGCGCCTCAGCGAGGGTTGCGAGTGCCTGCCAGGAGCGCCTGTAAAGGCCTGCGTCCTGCAGGCCATTGCCGGCTTGCGTCAGCAATTGTTGGGCCTTGCCCCAAAGCTGCCGCTTCATGCAGGCCATGCCCGCGAGGTACTGCAGGTTCGGGTCGCGCGGGTTGTTGCGCTGCGCCAATTCGATGCGCGCGAGCCATTCCGCGTCAACAGAGTCCAGCCCCGCTTCCAGAGCGCGAGCCAGCTTCACGCGCAGACTGTCGCCCACGCTCTGCGGCTGTTCGACCATTCGGGTCCAGGCCGGCAACAACCAGCCTCGGGCAATGGCGAGGTCGCCGCGCAACAGCGCCATGCGCTGAGCACCATGGATCGCAACCTCGGGCATTTCTCGCTCGGAGGGCTCCAGTTGCCCCCAGGCGCTAATGAGCTGCGCCGGATCGTGCGCACTGGAGAGCAACTCGGTCGCCAGGCCGCGCACGATGCTCTCCGCCGCTGCATTTGAAAACGCCCGGTGCTTGGCCAATAGCCGCGCTGTCTCGAGAGCCTCGAGCGTGCGCCGGTCGAGGCGCGCCGCCTTGAGCCGCAAGCGCAGCGCCAGGGTGCGCCGCTGCGCGCCTTGGGGCAACTCCTCGAGCCGCGCCAGCGCCGCCGGCGCGTCGCGGTCTTCAAGTGCCCACCGCGCGGCGCGCAACTGGACACCTTCGCGCGTCTCGGGTGCCGGCAACGCATTGCGATCGACACTTTCGTTCAACGCCTGCTGCAAATGTGCGTCGCGGGCGGGCCGGTCTTGCAGGGCTTGGGCGCTCTCTGCCGCCAGAAGATGCGACAGCACCCTCACTTGCTGCGCCTGAGGTAGCCGGGCGTCGAGCGCGGCAAGTGTCTTTTCCTGCATCAATGCTGCTTGCGCCGCCTTGCGGGCGCGCGAGAACCGACCGGCAATCAACTGCGCCAGAGCGTCGAGCAGGGCGCCATAAAGGGCTCGCTCTTTTTGCTGCATCCGCCATTGCCGCGCCTGCACCGGCAACGAGAACAAAGCCGACAGGCCGCGCAACGCGAGGTGCAGCAGCATGAAGGCGGCCACCAGAAGCAGCAGCACAAGGTTCAGCGACAGGTCGACTCGCCATGGCGGCCAGAAGACGGTGATCGTGCCCTGGTTGTTGCCCGCGAACAGCGCCACGGCCGCCGCAATGCCGAAAAGCGCCAGAAGCCAAAGAGCAGCACGCATCGGCAGTTCAGCGTCCTGCTGCGGCGGTCGCGATGGCCGCCAGCGTGTCGTCGATGCGCGGCGGCTCGGTCGACTTGACCTGCGCCTGCAGCTGCTGCACCAGCGTTGCCGCGGCCTGCGTACGGCGCGACGCGGGGTCGAAGTACCGGTTCAGCGTGGCCGATACCGTGCCCAGCTCGGTGCGGGCGTTGTCGACCTGGCGCGACATCAACGCCAACCTGACATTGAGCAACTTGAGCTTCAGGTTTTCGCGCAAGAAAAAGGTCTGGTCGGGTGCGAGCAGCACGGACTCCGGTCGCTCGATGCGCCCGACGCGCAGCAACGACCGCGCCTCGCTTCGCGCGATCAGCAGCGCGCGTTGCCACCAGGGCGCGTCCGTCGGCACAGGTTCGGCCTCCCATGGATTGGCGCCCGCCCCACGCATCGCGACCGCGTTGACCGTCGGCAGATCGTCGACGCCGCGCGTCAGGTCGTCGAGCTTGCGCAGGGCCTCGCCGCTGTCGGTACTCGCAGTGCTGCGAATGCGGTCGGCATCGCGCTGCATCGCGCGTTGCAACGGCGCGAGCCGCGGTTGCGCAGCGCGCGTGATGCGCAGATCGCCGGCCTTCAACGCGGCGAGCAAAGGCTCGGTATTGCCCGTGACTTCCGCCTGCTGCAGTGCCAGCCGCACGGCGGATTCGATGTCGACGACCAGGTTCTCGTCGCGCGAGCGCGACAGGCTCTGCATCAGGTCTTCGAGTTGCGAGCGCTGCAGAGCAACTTCGCCGACACGCGTTTCTGTGAGCGCGAGGCGAGCGGCCGTGTCGCGCACCGTCTCTTGCGCTTGCCGGGCCAGCGCGCGCGCTTCGGCCGCTTGCATCAAGGCATCGGCGCTTTGACGCGCCAGTTGCTCCTGCATGCCGCTGACTTTTTGCCACAGCACGATACAGAGCACGAGCGCGAGAAGCGCCACGATGGCGAGCAAGCCAACGACGATGCGGGACAGCATCGCAGCCGCGATAGAAGGTGAGACACCGAGCGGGGCACGAACCGTTGCCGGCGCAGATGCAGGTTGGGCGATAGGCGCTATCGGCTCTGGCGAAAGATCGTCCGACGGGAGGGCAGCGCTCATGCCAACGATTCTATCGAGGCGACCAGCGCTTCTTTGAGCGGTTGAGAGAGCACGACCGTGCCAAAACCCGTTGCCCTCGCCGCCTCAGCGATGCGCGCGTGCGTCGCGACCGCAAGCGCCTTGCCCCATAAAGTATTCGGCAACGCGCGTCGCAGATTGCCGATCGCTTCCGAGCTGCTGAAGAGCCAGATCGCGCCGCCCTCCGCGCCGTCGGCAGCGATGGCCAGCGCAGCGCTGTCGAATGCTGGTGGCAAGCGACGGTAGGCCACCACGGTGTCGTAAGACGCCTGCGCCATTTCGATCTCGTGCGCCAACCAATCGCGTCCTGCGGCATTACCGGCCGCATCGCCGCCGCGAACGATCAGCAAGCGCGCGCCCGGCGTTACCTGTGGGCGCACCAGAGCCCAAAGCGCTTCAGAATCAAAATTGCTGGTGGCCGCATCCGGCGCATCGATGGCACCTGACGCTACCCCTGCGTTACGCAGCGCGCGTGCGGTGCCGGGGCCGGTCGCCCAGCAGCGCAGCGTCACCGGCACCTCGCCCGGTCGCAGACGGAAGAACTCTTCCACCGCGTTGGCACTGACGAACATCACCGCGGCGTAGCCCGCGGCCCGCGCCCATGCTGCGCGCAAGGGCTCGAAGTCGGCCACCGGCGCGATGTCTATCAGCGGCAACGCCACGGCATCGAGCCCCGCGTTGCGCAGGTCATCGACCCATCGAGTGGCTTCCCGCGCCGGCCGCGTGACGATGACGCGCGTCGCACTCATGGCGGTGTGCCTTCAGTGCGCGCCGGCCGCACGCAGCAGCACAGCGGCCCGGTTGCCCAACGCCGCCGCAGCGTCGAGGTCGCCGGCCTCGGCTTCCGCATGGACCGCGACCAGCGAGGCGCTGCCCTCCGGATCGCCCCAGGCCGCATCGATGCGCAAGCCCCCGCCCCGCTGCCAGCGGGCATGCGCCGCGAGTGGCATCGAGCAGCTGCCGCCCATCGAGCGGCTGACGGCGCGTTCGGCCGCCGTGGCGAGCCAGTCGGAGCGGTGCCCCAAGGGCGCCAGTGCCGTGATCAGGTCTTCACGGTCTGCGCGAATCTCGATGCCGAGCGCACCCTGCCCGGCGGCCGGCAGCATGACGTCGGGCTCGAAGGCAATGCGAATCCGGTCTTGGAGCCCCAGCCGTATCAATCCCGCCGCAGCCAGGATGATCGCGTCGTACTGACCCTCGTCGAGCTTGCGCAACCGGGTGTCGAGGTTGCCGCGCAGCGGTTCGATGCGAATGTCGGGCCGCAGCGCGCGCAACAACACGACGCGGCGCAAGCTCGATGTGCCGACCACGGCGCCGTGCGGCAGGGCTTCCAGCGATGCGTAGCGCGGCGAGACCAGCGCATCGCGTGGGTCTTCGCGTTCCAGCACGCAGGCCAGCGCGAAGCCGAGCGGCAGGTCCATCGGCACATCCTTGAGCGAGTGCACGGCGATGTCGGCTGTGCCCTCTTCCAGCGCGGTTTCGAGTTCCTTCACGAACAAACCCTTGCCGCCGATCTTGCTCAACGAACGGTCGAGGATCTGGTCGCCACGGGTGGTCATGCCGAACAGGCTGACCGTGTGGCCTCTTTCTTGCAGCAGTGCCTTGACGTGTTCGGCTTGCCAGAGTGCCAGACGGCTTTCGCGCGTGGCGATCACGATGTTGCTCACAGGCGTTTTCCACTGGTGAATATGACCCGCGGAATGCTAGCATGTTGCGCTGCAGCAACGCCGATGGCCATGTCTTTCGGCGCGTTGAAAGCGCTTACGGCAATCCCGCCAAGACGAGGAAAGACCAGGAGAAGAGACCGTTGAAAACAACAAGCAAGACGACAAGCAAATCAGCAGCGCCCGTTGCAGTGACAAAGCGCAGGCCGAGCGAAGACCAGCCACTGGTCGATGACATCCGCTTGCTCGGCCGCATCCTCGGCGACGTGATCCGCGAGCAGGAAGGCGAAGAAACCTACGCGCTGGTCGAAAAGATCCGCACGCTTTCGGTCGCCTTCCGGCGCGACGCCGATCACCAGGCCGACCGCGCGTTGAAGAACCTGCTCAAGGGCTTGAGCGCGTCCGAAACAGTGCGTGTGATTCGCGCCTTCACCTACTTCAGTCACCTTGCCAACCTCGCCGAAGACCGGCATCAGATTCGCCGTCGCACCGAGGCCGATCGCGCCGGCGAAAGCGCGTCCGGCACGCTGCCGATGGCGCTAGCCCGCATCCGAAAAGCCGGCATCTCGCCCGCAGCCATTGTCGAAACGCTGGCCCACAGCTACGTGTCGCCAGTGCTCACCGCGCACCCGACCGAAGTGCAGCGCAAGAGCATCCTGGACGCCGAACGCGCCATCGCTCTGCTCTTGACCGCACGCGACGAGATCCAGCAGCGCCACTACGCGTTCATCGGCAAGAAAGACGCGCTCACACCGATCGAGTACGCCGAGAACGAGGAACAGATGCGCACCCGCGTGACGCAGCTCTGGCAGACGCGACTGCTGCGATTTTCGAAGCTGACGGTGGCCGATGAAATCGAAAACGCGCTGAGTTATTACGAAGCGACATTCCTGCGCGAAATTCCCCGTGTCTACGCCGACCTCGAACGCGCCCTGGGCCAGCGCGGCATTGCGCCGTTCCTGCGCATGGGCCAATGGATCGGTGGCGACCGCGACGGCAACCCGAACGTCACCGCCGACACGCTCGAATACGCGCTGAAACGCCAGTCCGAACTGGCACTGCGCCACTACCTGACCGAGGTGCATTTTCTCGGCGGCGAGCTGTCTTTGTCGGCCACGCTGATCGATGTGTCGGTCGAGATGCAGGCCTTGGCCGAGCGCTCGCCCGATGCCAACGAGCATCGGCACGACGAGCCCTATCGCCGTGCGTTGACGGGCGTGTACTCGCGCCTCGCCGCCACCTTGCGTGACCTGACCGGAGGCGAGGCCGCACGCCATGCCGTGGCGCCGCAAAACCCGTACACGCATGCTGAACAGTTTCTGGCCGACCTGCGCACCATCGAGGATTCGCTCATCGAAAAGCATGGCGCGGTGCTCGCCGCTCAGCGCCTGAGCCCGCTGATTCGCGCGGTCGAGGTGTTCGGCTTTCACCTGGCAACGGTCGACTTGCGCCAGAGTTCCGACAAGCACGAAGCCGTGGTCGCCGAACTGCTCGCCACCGCGCGCATGGAACCGGCCTACGCCGCGCTGGCCGAAGACGCCAAGCAAACGCTGCTGCTGAAACTGCTCGACGACGCACGCCCGTTGCGCGTGCCAGATGCGGCGTATTCGCCGCTGGCCCAAAGCGAACTCGCGATCTTTGCAGCGGCGCGTACTTCACGCGCGCGCTACGGCAATGCCGCTATTCGCCACTACATCGTGAGCCACACCGAAACGGTCAGCGACCTGCTCGAAGCGCTGCTGCTGCAAAAAGAAGTCGGCCTGCTGCGCGGCGCCATGGACAAGGACGCCACCAACGACCTCATCGTCGTGCCGCTGTTCGAAACCATCGAGGACCTGCGCAACGCCGCGCCGATCATGCGGGCCTTCTATGCGCTGCCGGGCATTGCCGCGCTGGTGCAGCGGTCAGGTGCGGAGCAGGACGTGATGCTGGGCTACAGCGACAGCAACAAGGACGGCGGCATCTTCACCAGCAACTGGGAGCTGTACCGCGCCGGCCTGGCACTGGTAGCCCTGTTCGACGAGTTGAACAAGGGCAAGACGGAGCCGATCCGGCTGCGCATGTTCCACGGCCGCGGCGGCACCGTCGGACGCGGCGGCGGTCCGAGCTACGACGCCATCCTGGCGCAGCCACCAGGCACGGTGCGCGGCCAGATTCGCCTCACGGAACAAGGCGAAGTGATCGGCTCCAAATACGCCAACCGCGAGATCGGCCGACGCAACCTGGAGACGCTGGTCGCCGCCACACTGGAAGCCACGATGTTGCCTGTCGCCAAGGCAGCGCCAGCGCCCTTCGTTGCAGCCGCCGAGGCGCTGTCGGTCGCGAGCATGGCCGCTTATCGCAAGCTGGTTTATGAAACTCCAGGTTTCGGCGACTATTTCTTCGGCGCCACGCCCATTCGCGAGATCGCAGAACTCAACATCGGATCGAGGCCAGCGTCGCGCAACCCGAGCCACAAGATAGAAGACCTGCGCGCAGTACCGTGGAGTTTCAGCTGGGGCCAGTGCCGGCTCACACTGCCGGGCTGGTATGGCTTCGGCTCGGCGATCGAGCAGTTCCTGGGTGACGGCAAACCTGCCGAGCGCAAGGAGCGGCAAGCGCTGCTGCAGCGCATGTACGCGCAGTGGCCGTTCTTCAGGACGCTGCTGTCGAACATGGACATGGTGCTGGCCAAGAGCGACCTCGCGCTGGCGTCGCGCTACGCCGAGCTGGTGGCCGATCGCAAGCTGCGGCAGAAGGTGTTTTCGATGATCGAGACCGAGTGGCATCGCACCTCGGACGCGCTCACGCTCATCACCGGCGCCAAGCAGCGACTCGAAGGCAACGCCGACATGCAGCGCTCGGTGCGCCACCGCTTTCCGTACATCGACCCGCTGCACCATCTGCAGGTCGAACTGATGCGGCGTTACCGTGCCGGCGAAGGCGGTGAGCGGCTCCAGCGTGGCATTCACATCTCGATCAACGGCGTGGCGGCCGGCCTTCGCAACACCGGCTGATCACGTTGTGCGCGCCCTCCTACGCAATCATTCGCCGATCGGGGGGCATGGAGCGTCAGGTTCAGGATCAAACTGAAATTTGGTCACACGGCAGCCGGATTGCAATGTTGCAAACCGCGTCGGCGCTCTGGTCGTTCACAGGAAACCTTGCTATGTCTTCGCCTCGATCTTCTGCCGTTTCGCATGCAAGCCAAGGCGACTTCGTGAGCAGCGATTTCGATGCGCTGGCACTTCACATGCGGGACTGCGCAAGAGCGCGCGGCCCCATGTTCACGTTGCGGAGCGGCTTGCAGCGGTTTCACGCCATGGCTGCCAGCCGGATCGTGACCGTTGCTTTTCTGGCCTTCGTCATTGCGCTCGGACTGCTGGCCCTCGCCTGACATGTGAGTGAGCGCCGCGCCCGTCTTTTACCGCTTCGATTCGCTCAGCGAATACGCTCTTGAGCTTCTGTCGAGACCGCCCGAGCCGGTCGAGCTGCCGGTGCGTGCGGAACTGTTCGGCACGCAACGTCTGGAGCAACACGGACGCAGTCTTGCCCGCGCACAGGTCATCGACGACGAGACCAACGCTGCAGGCACCGCACCGTTCTTCCCAAGGGTCGACCGCAACCTCGAATCGCTGCGTCAGGCCTTCGACTACATCGCGCTGACCTCCCGCAGCGGCCGCTACGTGTCGCCGGCGGCCGAGTGGCTACTCGACAACTTTCATCTGGTCGAGGCGCAGCTCCAGCAAATTCGCGAAGGCGTTCCGCGCAGCTACTACGCGCGGCTGCCCAAGCTGGCGGCGCAACCGCTGGCCGGTCTGCCGCGTGTCTATGGCATTGCCTGGGCCTACGTGGCGCACACCGACAGCGTGCTCAACAACGAGCTTTTCACCGCGTTTCTCAACGCGTACCAGGAGGTCGACGAACTCACGCTGGGCGAGCTGTGGGCGTTACCGACGACGCTGCGCGTGGTGTTGCTCGAAAACCTGCGCCGCGTCGCCGAGACCATCGCCGCAGCCAAGGTGGGGCGCGAAGTTGCGCACGCCGCGTGGGATGCCGCGCCGTCGCTCTCCGAGCAAGACCTCGATGCCATCCACGCGGCGTTGCTGAGCCGAGGCCTGGCCGCCAGCTACCTCACGCAGCTGTGGCAACGGCTGCCGGTCGAGCAGGGCGAGACGCCGCCGGCGCTGGTCCGCTGGACCGCGCACCACTGCACCAACGGCCCCGCGTTGATCGGCGATGCCCATGCAGAACAGGCCGCGGCCAATCTGACGGTCGGCAACATCATCACGACGCTGCGCATGATCGGGCAGGTCGAATGGGCAGACCTGATCGAGCCGGTGAGCCGATCGCTTCGCGTGCTGCGCGAGTTGCCGAGCTATGGCCGTGAAAGCGAACTCACGCGACAGCAAATCACGCATGCGATGGAGCAGGTCGCGCGCACCACGGCGCGCCCCGAGCGCGAAGTGGCGCTGGCCGTGGTGCAGCTCGCGAGCGCGCCGGCCAATCCGCTGATCGAGGAATCCGACGATGCGCACTGGGCGCACGCGGAGCGCACCGCCGGCTACTTCCTGTTCGGCCGCGGCCGCCCGGCTTTGATCGCTGCACTGCGGCCTGCGAACCAGGGTGCAACTGCGGAGACAAACGCGCCACCCGCGGCCGGCTTGAAGTTTTCCGGCGGCTGGAAGTTGCCGCTGTACATCGGCGTCGTGGCAGTCGGAACGGCGCTTTTTCTGGCGCTTGTGGTGCGCGCATTGCACGGCGCCGACGGGCCCGATGCGGGCTGGACGACGACCGTCGCTCTCGTGCTCATGCTGTGGCCGCTTTCCGAAGTGGTGATCGCGTTGATGCACCGCATCGTGTCGGAATCCGCGCGCGTGCAGCCCTTGCCGCGGCTCGATTTCACGGGCGGTATCCCGGCAGCGCATCGCGTGCTGGTCGTGGTGCCTGCGATGCTGACCTCGAGCCGCAACAACGCGCGGCTCGCACATCGGCTCGAGCTTCACTGGCTGGCCAATCGAGAAGCGCAGGCGCAGTTCGCACTCCTGACCGACTGGGCAGATGCTTCGCAACAAAGCCTGCCGGAAGACGCAGCCTTGCTCGACGACGCACTGCACTGCATCGCATCGCTGAATGCCCGGTATCCCGTGCCTCCGGCGGCATCACCCGACGCAGCGCCACGCTTCGTGCTGCTACATCGCCCGCGCAGCTGGAGCGAAACCGAGCGCCGCTGGATCGGCTGGGAGCGCAAGCGCGGCAAGCTCGAGATGCTGATGCGCTGGCTCGCTGCGGGCGACAGCAGCGGCTTTGTCCCGCTGGCGCCCGGCCTTCAGTTGATGCGCGACATCCCTTACGTCGTCACGCTCGACAGCGACACCGGCCTGCCTTCGGGCGCACTGTGCGAGCTGGTGTCGATCGCAGCGCACCCGCTGAACGCGCCGCAAATCGATGCGGCCACGCGACGCGTCGTCGCGGGCTTTGGCATCCTGCAACCGCGCATCGTCACGCCATTTCCGGAGCGCAACGAGCGCTCGGCTTTCCATTGGTTGTTCGCGGGCCAGTGCGGTATCGATCCTTACAGCAGTGGCGCGTCGGACGTCTATCAGGACTTGTTCGGCACCGGCTCCTTCACGGGCAAGGGGCTGCTGCATGTCCGCGCGCTACACGACACGCTCGACCGCCGGCTGCCCGAAGGCGCGGTGCTAAGCCACGACCTGCTCGAAGGAACGGTGGCGCGTTGCGCGGTGGTCAGCGACCTGGTGCTCGTCGAAGACCATCCACACCACGCCGGCGTCGCGGCTTCGCGCATCCATCGATGGACTCGCGGCGACTGGCAACTGCTGCCGCTCATGCTGCGTCCGCGCCGCTTTGGCATCGACCTGCTGGGCCAGTGGAAGATGTGCGACAACCTGCGCCGCGCCATGGTCGTGCCCATGTCCGCAGCGCTGCTCGCCTGGGTCATCTTCACCGGCGCGTTGCCGCTCAACCTGGCATTGAGCGTGGTGCTGCTCGCCATCACGCTGGGGCCCTTGCTCGGCGCGCTCGCAGGTCTGGTGCCGACGCGGCGCTCCATCGAGCTCCAGCATTTCTTCGACGTCGGCTCGACCGAACTGCTTCGCGCCATCGCGGGCGCGGCATGGCAGTTCACACAGCTCTTTGCGCAGACCAAGCTGCTGGCCGACGCCACGCTGCGCGCGCTCTGGCGGCTCGCCGTCAGCCGCCGGCATCTGCTGCAGTGGACGACGGCCGACCAGTTGCAGGCTCAGGCGCGTTACAGCCCCGGGCCGTTCTTGCGCGCCGGCACCTTTGCCAGCTTGCTGTGCCTGGCGCTGGCTGTCGCGTCGCACTGGAGCGCCGACCCGCTGCTCGCGCCGGTGCTGTTTTTGATCTGGGCCTGCGCGCCGCTGGTCGCATGGCTGAGCAGCCGCGTGCCGCATGCGAACGAAGCGGCGCACCCCGTCACCGACGACCAGCGCGACTACCTCGCCACGCTGGCGCGCGACACATGGCGCTTCTTCGAGCGCGTGGTCGGCCCCGAAGACAACCACTTGCCGCCGGACAACCTGCAACTCGAACCGCAGCCGACCATCGCCCACCGCACCTCGCCGACCAACATCGGCATGTACCTGCTCGCGACCTGCTGCGCACGCGAGTTCGGCTGGATCGATTCGCAGGCATTGGTCGGGCGGCTGGGCGCCACGCTCGACGCCATCGACAAGCTCGACAAACATCAGGGCCACCTCTACAACTGGTACGACACGCAGACGTTGCGATCGATGCCTCCGACCTATGTGTCGAGCGTAGACAGCGGCAACATGGCGGGGCACTTGTTGGCTGTGGCACAAGCCTGCCGCACCTTTGCAAACGAGGATGCCGGCGGAGCTGCCGGCAGCGCTGCATCGGCGCACTCGCTGGAAGCGATCGCCCAGCGCTGCGAGGCGCTGTGCGCCGCCATGAATTTTCAAGGCCTGTACGACGCCAAGCGCCACCTGTTCCACATCGGCTTGCGGGTCGACGACAACGCGCTCGACAAGAGCTACTACGACCTGCTGGCTTCGGAGTCGCGCTTGCTCAGCTTCCTGGCCATCGCCAAGGGCGACGTGCCGCGCCGCCACTGGATGGCACTCGGACGCCCCTTCCTGTCGGTCGGTGCGCGCGCCAGCCTCAAGTCGTGGTCGGGCTCGATGTTCGAGTACCTGATGCCGGCGCTCGTCATGCCCGAGCCCGACGACGGTCTGCTGCAGGTCGCCAACGCTGCAGCTGTGACGGAGCAACAGGCTTACGGCAAGGCGCAGAAGCTGCCCTGGGGCGTGTCCGAGTCGGCCTACTTCGCGCAGGACCACTCGCTGGCCTACCAATACTCGCCCTTTGGTGTGCCGCGCCTGGCCTTGCGCCGCACGCCACCGACCGACCGCGTGGTCGCGCCCTATGCGAGCGCGATGGCGGCGTTGATGGCGCCGGCCGATGCGGTGGCTAACCTGCGCTTGCTCGAATCGCTCGGTGCGCGCGGCGACTGCGGCTTCTTCGACGCGGTCGATTTCACCGTGTCGCGGCAGCCTGAAGGCGAGCCGCTCAGCGTCGTGCGCAACTTCATGGCGCACCACCAGGGCATGTCTTTGGTGGCGTTGTGCAACGTGCTGCGCAACGACGCGCCGCGGCGCTGGTTTGCCAGCGCGCCGCTGGTCGAAGCCCATGTGTCGCTGCTGCACGAGCGCACGCCACGGCAGATCATCGGCAGCGCCGATCCGCGCACACCGCCGGAACCTGCCGAAGGCGAAGCGCTGCCGGTGTTCCAGCCACGCGTCGTCGATCCGTCGGCGCCCGGTTTCCAGCCGACGCACCTGCTGTCGAACGGCCGCTACACCGTCGCGCTGCGCGCCAATGGCGCCGGAGTGAGCCGCTGGCGATCGTTCAACGTGACGCGCTGGCGCGACGACCCGCTGCGCGACAGCTACGGCACGTTCTTCTACCTGCGCGACGTCGGCGACCGGGTACTCACGTCTGTCACCGCCCTTCCCGCGCCCGGCGAAGGCTGGAACTACCGCGCCCGCTTCCTGGCCGATCAGGTGCAGTTCGACGCCCGCACCAAAGACCTGCACGTGCGAACCACGGTGCTCATCAGCCCCGAAGACGACACCGAGCTGCGCACCGTCGCCATCCATAACACCGGCACAGAGAGCCGCACGCTCGAACTGATCTCGTACTTCGAGCCGGTACTGTCGAACCCGAAGGCCGACGAGACCCATCCTGCCTTCACCAACCTCTTCGTCGAGACGCGTTGGGAGCCGACCTGGCGCGCCGTGCTGCTGTCGCGCAAGCCGCGTCTTCACGGCGACGCCGTGGTGGCAGCGGCGCACTTCGTGGCATCGGTCGACGCGCATGTCCTGTCGGTGGATTGCATGGTCGATCGCCGCGCCTTCATCGGCCGCAACCGCACGCTAGCGACGCCCGCGCTCGACCCGCAACCGATGACGGCCGATGGCAAGCCGATCAACGGGCTCGACGCCATCGCCTGCCTGCGCGTCAAGCTCGAGATCGCCGCCGGTGCGACGGCCCGCGTGACCTTTGCGACCGCGGCCGACGAGAACGTCGAAGCGCTTCTCCCGAGCATCGACCGCTACCTGCAACCGATGCATGTGGAGCGTGCCACGCGCATGGCCGCAACGCTGGCGCAGGTGCGACTGCGCGACCTCAGCATCGACCCCGCACAGAACCTGGCGCTGCAGGACCTCACCACCATCCTTACCTACACAACGCCGCGCGTGATGAGCGACCGCGGGCTGATCGACTTGCATCAGATCTGGCGCTTCGGCATCTCGGGCGACAAGCCGATCGTGCTGGTGCACATCCATTCGGTGACGGGGATGCGGCTGGTGAACACCCTGCTGCGGGCGCAACCCTGGTGGGGATTCGGGGGCGTGGCCTGCGACCTGGTCGTGCTCAACAGCGAGCCCAATTCGTACCTGATGCCGCTGCAGCGCGAGATGGAAGCCTTGCGCGACCGGGTGGCGCAACAGACGCAGAACAGCTTTCCGCGCAACGATGCGGCCGGCTTCTATCTGCTGCGCGACCATGAAGTGGCGCCTTCGGAAAAGGCGGCGCTGTCGAGCCTGGCGCGCGTGGTCTTCACCGCCGATGGCCGCTCTCTCGAAGTGCAGGTGGCCGCGTTGCGCGACGCGGCGGTATCGGTGTCGATCGTCGCGCCGCCCGCGCGCGTGGCGCTGTCGGCACTGCCCTCTGCCGCGCAATTGGCCGAATCGGTGACGGTGCCGCAGGGTGCGTTCGATGCCGCCACCGGCGAGTTTTGCTTCGAGGTCGACTTGAACCGGCGCACGCCTCGGCCGTGGATCAACGTGATCGCCAACGCGTCGTTCGGCTTCCAAGTGTCGGAGTCGGGCATCGGCTACACGTGGGCGGTCAACAGCAGCATGAACCAGGTCACGCCGTGGTCGAACGACCCGGTGCAAGATCCGGCCTTCGAGCACTACCTGCTGCAGGACGTCGACACGCGCGAGCTGATCCCACTGACACCCGCCGGCCGCGGCGCCGGTGCTTCGCGGCATCGCGTGCGACACGGCCAGGGCTACACCGTGTTCGAGTGCCTGCATCACAACCTGGTACTGGAGACGACCTTCTTCGCGGACCGCGACGACGCCGTCAAAGTCGTGCATGTGAGCGTGCGGCATGAGGGCATCGGGCAGCGCCGCCTGCGCGCTCTGGCGATGGTCGAGTGGCAGCTCGGAGCCGCACGCGGCGCGCGCCGTACCGTTCACACATGGAAGCCGGAGGACCAGGCCGCGGTATTCGGGCTGCAGCGCGAGTCGAGCGCAGGCTTCGGCGGCAGTGCGGGATTCGTGCAACTCACCGGACTCGACGGCTTGTCGGCGCCGCTGCAATGGACCTGCGACCGCAGCGAATTCTTCGCCGGCCGCGGCATGGTCGAACTGCCAGACATGCTCGGCCAGCGAGCCGGCAGCGGGCTCGACGCCTGTGCCGCCATCGCTGGCGAGTTCACGCTCGCGCCAGGGCAGACCGCGCGCTTCAGCTTCGTGCTCGGTCATGCGGAGAGCGCGGACGCCGCACAGCAACTGGCAAGGCGCTGGCAAGCACGCGACGCGTTGCAGGCACTGGCGCAAGTGCGCGCTTTCTGGGACGACCTGCTCGGCCGCCTGCAGGTGCGCACGCCCGACCCGTTGCTCGATGCGCTGGTCAATCGTTGGCTGCCGTACCAGACGCTGGGATGCCGCCTGTGGTCGAAGGCCGGTTTCTACCAGGCCGGAGGCGCCTTCGGCTTCCGGGATCAGCTGCAGGATGCGATGGCCTTCGCCGTGACCGATCCGGCGCGACTGCGCGAGCAGATCCTCGTCAACGCAGCACGGCAATTCCCCGAAGGCGACGTGCAGCATTGGTGGCACATGCCCGGCGGTGCCGGCGTGCGCACGCATTTCTCCGACGACCTGCTGTGGCTGCCTTACGCCGCAGCGCACTACGCCGAAGTCACCGGCGACCTGACGCTGCTCGACGAGCGAGTCCCCTTCATCGACGGTCCGGCGATTCCGCCTGGCGCCGAAGACGCCTACTACGCACCGCAAATCTCCAGCCAGACGGCCAGCCTGTTCGAGCACGGCGCGCGCGCCATCGACCACAGCCTGGCGGTCGGCGCGCACGGCCTGCCGCTCATGGGCACCGGCGACTGGAACGACGGCATGAACCGCGTCGGCAATGAAGGGCGCGGCGAATCGGTCTGGCTCGGCTGGTTTCTCTGCAGTGTGGTCGCAGCCTTCTCGCCGTTGGCTGAAGCGCGCGGCGAGCACGAGCGCGTGGCGCGCTGGGCAGAAGCACGGCGCGGCTGGATCGCCGCCCTGCACGATGCCGGCTGGGACGGCGCCTGGTTCCGCCGTGCCTACTTCGACAACGGCGCTGCACTGGGTTCATCGGCCAACGACGAGTGCCGCATCGACCTGATCGCGCAGGCGTGGTCGGTGATTTCCGGTGCGTCGAGCGAGCGCTTCACGGCGCCGGCAATGGCCTCCGTGAAGGAACATCTGTTCGATGCGCCGGCCGGCCTGTTGCGCCTGCTGGCGCCGCCGTTCGCCAAGTCGGAGAACAACCCCGGCTACATCCAGGCCTATCCGCCGGGCGTTCGCGAAAACGGCGGCCAGTACTCGCACGGCGCGGTGTGGGGTCTGATGGCGCAGGCGCTGAGCGGCGACCACGAAGCAGCGTGGCGCAGCTTCGAAGGCCTGAGCCCCGCCCATCGATCAAAACATGCCGAGCGCGGGCGGGTCTATGAACTCGAACCCTACGTGATGCCCGGCGACACCTACGGCGCAGCGCCCTACGTCGGCCGCGGCGGATGGAGCTGGTACACCGGCTCGGCGGCCTGGCTGCACCGTGCGGCGGTCGAGACCTTGCTCGGCCTCGATGTGCGTGGCGACCGGCTCTCGGTGACACCGCGGATTCCGGCGCATTGGCCGGGTTTCGAAATGACGGTGAAGCTGGGTGGCCGGACTGTCGAGATCCGGTGCGCGCGCGCCGGGACTGATCGCAATGCCGATGCAGAGGGCGGCCCGGTCCAACAGGTTGCGCCTGGCGAATGGGTCGACTGGAGAGCGCTGCCGGAAGGGACTGTCTTGCAAGTCGAAATGGGGACTGCGCAAGGCGGTGCTGCGGGACTTTGAGATGGGTGAGCTGTCGAGAATGCGCCTGCGGTGTTTGCTTGAACGGCCAGAGTCGGGCCAGGAGCGGTCATACAGCGCATCAAGTCGAAAGACCGCTTCAGACGGGTTGCGGTTTCGCCAGCGCGTTGATTGGCCAAAGTCTGACATCCGTCGGATGGTCGTTGGCATCTACTTCAGTAGGTCTCAGCTCGGGCCCGCCCCACGATGCCTACGTGCCACGGTGACATCAGGTTCCACATGCGTTCGCGGCCGTTTCCCGTGCCTCGTGCAGCCGTCGCCAGCCTTGCGGGCGCAACGTGATGCGGCGCTTGCAGTCGCCATCGGCAGCGCGCTCCACCAGCCCGATCTTTTCCAGGGGCAGCAGTCGCTGGAGCAAGCGCGAGGCCGGCGTGCGCAAGGTGCGGGCGAGTTCCGTCGCGAGCACCGCGCCGCCGGCGGCATCCAGCATTGTCAGCAGCACGAAGTCGACCCACGACAGGCCGTGGTGGGTGCCAAGTTTGTCGTCGAGCATGAACACCATCGCCGCGTGCTCCAAGTGCCGGTCCACGCAGGCCTGCAAGGCTTCTTCGCTCATGGCGCCAGCCCTTGCAGTTCGCGATGGCGCTGCTCCAGCGCTTTCAGTTCGCCCGCGTAGTCGAAGCCCGAATCGCCACGTTCCTTTACGAGCTCCAGCACTTGGAAGTCGAGTCCTTCGACGCCGCTGCGATACCACTCGGCCTGCAGCACGCGGTCTGCATGTTTACCCATGCGCAATTCAAAGCGAGCACGATTCAGCGCCGCGTGCACGTTGCGGCTCGCGCCGAGCAGCAGGTGACCGCTCGCGTGGTCGCGGATGGCATAGATGCCCATGGGCGGGAAGGCGTCACGCGCCTGGCGCGCGATCGCCCGCCGCGCCGATCGCGACGCTTGATTGGCGGAAGAGTCCATCTTTTTTCTCCTTGTGACGGTAGTAGAGGCCGTGCAGCACCAGCATGGCCAGGAACGCGACAGGACAGGCCCAGAACATGCCTGCCAGTCCGAAGCGCGCTTCCAGCGCCACGGCAACGGGCAATTCGATGCCAACGATCGCAGCCATGCTCAGCAGCGCCGGCACCAATGCGATGCCGCTCGCGCGCATGGCACTCACCAAGACGTTGCCCGACCCAAGCAACACCACACCCCATGCCACGGTGCGCACGACGGCGACTGCCTGCTCCAGGACAGGGCCTGGCTCCAGGAACACGCGCAACGCGAATGGCGCCAGTAGGTGCCCCGCGACGACGAACAGCGTGGTCACCAGTGCGTTCAAGCGCAACCCCGTGCTCACGATCGCCGGCAGCCGATCGCGTCGTCCTGCCCCAACTGCGTGCGCGCTCAAGATCGCCGCGGCAATGCCCAGGCTCATTGCCGGGAACTGCACCCAGCTGAGGACCTGCATCGCTGCGCCATAGGCGGCAGTCGAGCTCGACCCGTGGCGGTTCACCAGGCTCAGCAGCACGATCTCCGCAAGCGCCATCGCCAGCATCTGCAAGGAGGCCGGCAGGCCGATGCGCAACATGCGTCTGGCGATGGTCGCACTCGGTTTCCAATCCTGCCAATCCGCGCCAGGGGCGAGCGGATGGTCATGCAGACGCCAGTGCCGTATCAACACGGTTAGCGCGGCCAACTGTGCGACGAGGGCTGAGACTGCCACGCCAGCCGCGCCCATGGGCGTGCCTGCAACGAGCAGCGGTGTGCAAACCGCGCCAACCAGCGTCGCGGCCAGCAAGGCCCACATAGGTGAGAGCGCGTCGCCGGTGCCACGACTCAGGGACAGGCCCGCCCACACAACGAATACAAAGGGCATCACCAGAAACATGGCGCGCGCATAGCCGATCGCCGTCGGCAAGATTTCTGGCGGTGTGCCGAGTGCTCGCATCAACCACGGCGAAGACCATGCACCGGCCACCGAGACCGCAAGCCCCATACCAAGGGAAGTCAGAAAGGCCGTCGCACCGACCCGGCGCACCTGCGCAACATCGCGTGCCCCCCATGCTTGTCCCGCAAGGATGGTCGAGCCGGCCCCCAGTCCGATGATCAGCGAGAGCAGCAAGAAGAACACGGGAAAGAACGACGCAGCTGTCGCGATACCACGCACGCCCAGCAGATGCCCGAGCCAGAAGCCATCGAGCAGTCCGCCCGTGCTTTGCAGCATGTGCGTCAGGATCAAAGGCTTCAGCAGAGTGAGGTAGTGCGCGCGCAGAGCGGGCGCCGGTCCGTCGGGGGTTGTCGTGTCTCGCGTGTTCATGAGGGCTCTGGTGGATTGCGGGCGTGCGTATGCCCGCAGCGCAGCGGCCAGGAGCCGCGCGTTGATTGCAAAAATGGGAAAGAGGCCCGGCTTAGCCGGGTGCAGGTTCGGCGAGTTCCAGCACGTACGCCTGCACGTCGTCTGGCCATGAGGCCATCTGCGTCACCAGCCGCTCGTGGTCACCGGCAAACAATGCCCGCGATGCTTCCTCGAAGCCGGCCAGGCTGCCGGCCAGTGTGGACATGGCGTGATACGCGCGGTCGCGCGCTTGGCGCGTCCGGTCCCGTTCGCCGCCGTTGCGCCGCGCTTCGTGCACGAGCTTACGCAAGGCCACTGAGGCGCCGCTCGGTTGCGCGGCAAGCCAGTCCCAGTGTTCTGGCAGCAGCGTCACTTCCCGCGCGACCACGCCAAGCTTGGGGCGACCGCGACCCTTGGGCGCTTGGACCGGCGCAGCCACGGTGTAACGCGCCGCAACGGCTTGCTCGCCACCGCGCAGGTCAAGGTCGGCCGACTGACCGCTGGCATTGCTGAAGATCAACGGATGCCCCTCGGGCTGCGCCTGCTGCGCGCGCAGCACTGCCACGGCGACTTCGTGCAGGGGACCGGCAGCGAGGCGGCGCCCGTCCAGGAAAGCGGTGTGGGTGAGTGGCATGACAAGGTCCATGCCGTGAATTCTATCCGGGTTAAATTCAAGAGTAAATAACATCCGGGTAAATTCACTTGGCAACATGGGCCGCCCATCGCCTGGCCAAGGGGATGCGAGCGGCAGGGTCACGGCGCCCTCCAATTAAATCGATCTTGAGTGGCGTCAACGTACCAGCGGCTCAAAAGCGTTGGCACTCGGCCTTCGAAGTTTGTCCAACTTCTGGGAGTCAGTTCAGGACGAGGTGCCCCAATCACTCAACATTCTTTTGAGCGCGCACCACTGGGAAGCCGATTGCGAAAGTCGTACCTTCTCCAACAGTGCTGCTGCCAGTAATCCAGCCTCCATGCGCGGCCACAACTTGTCTGACCATCGCGAAGCCGAAGCCATGCGTCCTGGCGTCGCGTGACGTCATGTTGTGAGCCGCTTGAATGTCTCGTTCAGACGCTGAGAGCTTCGCACCTTCGGTTAGGCCCTGCGGCTCGCGGTCGAGCAACGCGTCCAGCACGCCCGGCGCCATGCCGGTACCTTCGTCCTGAATGATCACCACAGCCTCCACTCCTTCCTCGAAGTTGCAGCTCGCCCGAATGGTGTCCCCGGGCGCACTGTGCCGAATCGCGTTTTCCAAGAGATTGGCGAACACTCGCAGCAGCATTCCTCCGTCCGCGCGCACGAGGTC